>JBARVK010000164.1:0-12826 GCA_049646225.1 Nodosilinea sp. | reverse complement strand
TTTTTGGGGGCGTTGCCCTACCTGGGGCTGCCCATTCTCAACCTGCTGTCGGTGTGGCACCTGCTGGCCATGGTGGTGGGGGTAGCCGCGATCGCCAATCTCGGCATCAGCAATGCCTTTAGCTACGTGGCCCTGGGCTGGATTTTGATGCAGGTGCTGCAGAACACCGTTGGTCAGCCCATCGCCAATTTGGGCAAGCGACTGGCCAACCGGGCCGCCGGGGTCGAGATCATCACCAATCGCCGGGACCTGGTCGAGTCTTACCAAGACCGTCTGGCCAACACCTCCACCCGCTGGCAGGAGGAGTTTACCCAGCGGATGGCGGATTTCAACCAGGGCAACGTCATGGCCGCCGTGACGGGGGAACCGACTGCTTTAGCGATCGCAGGAGCTGGTGCATCGACCGTATCTGTCGATGCTGGCCCCAACGCAGAGCGCTTGGGCAAAAACTGGAACAAGTGGCTGGGTTTGGCTGCGATCGCGGTGCTGACGGTAATTGTGCTGATTCTGCTGCGGCCCGTTCGCACCTGGTGGTTTGGCTGGCTGGCGGGTCTACCGGCTCCGCTACCGCTGGTGCTGAACCTGGTTTGGATTGGCCTGGTGGCCCTGGTGGTGGCCGGGCTGCTGGCCCCGCTCGAAACCCTAGGCTGGTGGGCCGGCTGGTACGACGATGAGATCAACACCACCGTCAACGCTGGAGAGCTGGCCGAACCCATCGCCGACCCCAGCCAGGTCAGCCGCTATATTGTCTACCTCGACGGCATTGGCATCTCTAGCTTTAAGTACCTACCCGATACTGAAGAGTTCCTCGATACCCTTGCTCCGGCCCTGCCCAATGACGTCGCGCTGATTCGCGGCATCATTCCCTACTCGGTGATGAACGCGCCCCTGGATGAAGACCGGCCCCTGTCGTTTTTATGGCGCTATGCCGACCGACTTCGCCTGGCTAACCCAGCTAGCGTGCTAGGGCTGCTGGTCAATATTCGCAACGTGCTAATTGTCGGGGTCTCCGCCGACCAGCGCTACGGCCCCCTTTATAACCAGGGCATTGCCCAGGTGGTGTTCAATGGCCTGGTCAAGAACGGTTACCCGGTGGGCAGTGGCACTCCCGTCACCCTGATGGGCTACAGCGGCGGCGGGCAGATGTCGTGCGCCAGTGCCCCCTACCTGAAACGGGCAATCGGTGCCCCTATCGACGTGATTTCTCTAGGTGGGGTAATCAGCGCCAACATCAACCTGCTCAAGCTAGAGCACCTCTATCATCTGTCCGGAGAGAAAGACGGGATCGAAAAGCTGGGGCCAAAGATTTTTCCGGGCCGCTGGAAACTGTTTCCGCTCTCCTACTGGAACCGGGCCAAGCGACGGGGCAAGATCAGCTTTATTTCTATGGGGCCGGTCGGTCACCAGGTGCCGGGGGGCATTCTCGACCCCAAGCTCATCTTGCCCGATGGCCGCAGCTCGCTGAGCCAGACCATCGACACCATCCAGGCTATTTTGCGCGGCGAACTGCTGGAAACCGGACTAGAGCGCGATCGCAAGTCGAGCAACTACGATATCTTTCGGGCCAATCCCCTGGTGCAATACCAGAGCTATCCCCTCGATCAGTGCCCCAATCCAGCTCACTACATCCCCATTAGTGATTGGGTAGGGCGGCTCATCTTGCCTCCCAAAGACCATCGGTTTGGCGGCGTGTTTTACGAAATTCACCACGCTCCCGCAGATCATCGCAGGCTGGTCGGGCAGGTGGTGAAGCTGTGCTGGTCCGACCGCCCCCTGACCCAAAAGCTGGTGCAGGCCGTTACCCACGACATTCACTTTAGCGCCGATGCCGAATACGCCAGCCGATCGGGCGGCACGATTAACCCGGTGCGGCTCAACCACTGGCTGCGGGTCGATCCGCTCGAATCGCTGGCCGGGGCTTTGCCAGACGACGACATGATTGTAGCCGTCGAGACGCCCCGAGTCATCTTGGGCAAAGATGGCGTCACGCTGCTGATCGACACCCAACCCATGGAGGTCACCGGGCGCTACTACGGCCTGGTGCAGTTTATAGAGCCGATTGTGGGTACCGATCGCTGGCAAGTGCGGCACTTCGATCGTCGTAGCCGGGTCTTTGCTGGCGCTGAAGAGGTAGTGAGTCTGCCCCCGGTCGCCATGATGGAGGTTTACGGCAGCAGCCCGTCTATCACCAAAGGGCTTGAGACATCGCCCTACAACGAGTCGGGCTGGTATATCTACGGCGCGCAGGATGCCAGCGGCACCTTTGTGGTGCAGTCGCTGGGGCCGCGAGCCCTGTTTTGGCTACAGCCCCAGCGGGTGGTGTTTGGCGGTGCTAAGGCCGCCTACCGCTACATTCGCAAAGAAGCGTGGGCCGATGTGGTGGCTCACAAGGGCAACATTGGCTCAGTGCTTTGCACAGCGCGGGATAATGGCTGCCCCGATGCGATCGCCTCGGCCATTGATGACTGGCAGGTGGGCGATCGCGCCCTGCTCTTACATACCTACGGCGGCATTGGCGGTGAGCAGAAAGAACCCGCCGCCGTCACCCCAATTTTCTTTGGTCACTTCGCCTACGGACGAGCCGAGGTGGTGCACGACCCCCTGGCCGACGAACGCCGGTTTGAGATTCGCTACTACCAGGTTTACGCCCACAATGTTGACGGTCTGATCGCGGGTACCCTTCACTGGTCGAGGTACCAGGGCGATCGCCAGCGGGGCTGGCTGGGCACTCGCCCCACCTGCGATATTCTCATCAAGCTGGATGCCTTTAGCCGCTACTACTACTTCGACGACGAGCGCCGGTCACCCCTCGCCCGCATGGAAGCCCACCTGCAGGCTATGACCGCTCGCTACCGCATTGGCGACGGCACTGGCGGCACCTTTGTTGGCCCCTCCAACAACTGCTCCCAGGATTCAAACCAGGCCCTGTTTGCCAGCCTGCAAAGCACCACCGAAAGTTTGGGACACCACGCCGACGCCCTGCGCGAGTGGAACCAGCACCACCCCGACCAGGCGACCGCCCTGCGGCAGCTGACCGCCTTTGGCCGAGACCTAAAAAGCACCCTGCAACCCCTAGGTGGCCTGCGTCCCGCCTGGGAAAACAACGAGTTTAACCTGGGCAGCGTCATTGAAGATGAACCGCTGCGGAACCTGCTGATGGGCCTGGGCAGCTGGCGCACGGTGTTTCCCCGCAAGGCTAGCGACGTAGTGGTGAACAAATTTCTCACCTATGGCGCATCGGCCTGGGTTTTGCGCACCAGCCAGGTCGGTGGCCACGATCCAACTATTGAACCCATTGCACCCATGACCTTTTAGCCAACCTCTAGCCAAACCCGTTCCCCCTGTCTTTAACCCCTACTCCCCTACTCCTCCTAGAAAACCCCGCTTACGCCCCCGTCAGCCGATTCAAATAGCGCTCAATCAGCAAAATAGCCACAATGTCGTCAATCGGGCGGGAAATTTTTCGCAGCGACTGAGGAATTAGCCCCGTCAGCCCCGAAGGAGGATACATCTGCCAGTAGCGATCGCGCGCCTCTAGGGTCGTGTATCGTTCATCCACCAGCATGACGCGAGGCGGATCGGGCAGCTGACTGAGGGCATCTTTCCAGCCCTGGGAGGCGGTTTGGTCGCCCAGCACAATGATCGAAATTGGGAACCGCTGCCGCAGGGCTGTGATTTCATCCATCACCGCATCAGCGGCGACCACCTGCTGGTAGCACAGCACTCGATCTAATCCCATAATCGCCAGGCCACATTTTTGTCGTCCGGGGTCAAAGCCCAAAATCACCGGCTGAGACAGGGGTGGCGGGGTAGGCTGGCTCACGGGGTTTGGAGATAGACTTTCTCCTTCATTGTGCCACCCTGATCCAATTTGCTCAGAAAATTGCTATTCCAGCGATTCAGAGGGCCAGCGGAAATTTTTCCTAAGACCTTGGCTGCAAACTTAGACAGCCTTGCCGCTATCTAGCGTACAAAACGAGGGTTTTGCACTAAACTTAGTCGGCAGCACCAGCAGATAGCGCTGTGGATCCTAGCAGATAAAGTAGCTAAACGAAAATCTCTGTAGTACACTTGTTTTAAGCCCGAGGTTAACGCTGGCCAGTGCACATTAAGCGCGTAGAATTATCCCATTTTAAGTCGTTTGGGGGTACGACCCAGGTTCCACTGCTACCTGGGTTTACGGTCATTTCTGGCCCGAACGGCTCGGGTAAATCGAATATTCTAGATGCGCTGTTGTTTGGTCTGGGCCTAGCTAGTTCTAAGGGAATGCGGGCCGATCGCCTGCCCGATCTAGTCAACCAAAACCAGATGAGTCGGCGGGCGACCTCGGAAGCCAGCGTCACGGTTACCTTTGACCTCAGTGATGTAGCCCCCGAATTGCTCATGGAGGGCCGTGATGATGGGGCCAGCAATTCAAACGACAACTCGGCTAACGGCAACGGCAGTAACGGTCATGGTGAAAACGGTCTGAGCCGTAACGGCCATGCCCCAACACTAGATATCTCGACTGTTGAAGAGTCTGGTGCCAACCTTGTTCCCCTCCCTGTGGGCCGCGAGTGGAGCGTGACTCGCCGACTGCGGGTGACCAGCCAGGGTACCTACACGTCTAATTACTACATCAACGGTGAACCCTGCACCCTAAACCAGCTCCATGAGCAGCTGCAGCGGTTTCACGTGTACCCCGAGGGCTATAACGTGGTGCTTCAGGGCGATGTCACCAGCATTATTTCCATGAACTCCCGCGAGCGCCGGGAGATTATTGACGAGCTGGCCGGAGTGGCGGCCTTTGATCGCAAGATTGACCAGGCCCGGGGCAAGCTTGAGGCCGTGCGCGACCATGAGGATCGCTTTCGCATTGTCGAGCGCGAGCTGCAGGCCCAGCTAGAGCGCCTGGCTCAAGATCGGCAAAAGGCTGAGAAATACCAGCGCCTCAAAGAAACCGTTCAGGCCAAGAGCCAGTGGGAGGCCGTGCTGCTGTGGCAGAGCCAGCAGCAGGCGATCGCGGTCCTGCATCAAACCCTAGAGCGGGGCGAGGCCAAGTCAGCTCAGCTGGCCCAGGCGATTGCCCAGGGCCAGGGGGCGATCGCCACCCTAGAGGCCGAGCTGGCCACCCTCAACACCCGCATTCGGGCCATGGGCGAAGACGAGCACCTGGCCCTCCAAGCCCAGGTCGCCACCCACGAGGCTGAGCTGCGTCAGCTCCAGCGACAGGAGCAGGACAACCGCACCGCCACCAACCAAGCCGCCGCCCAGCGCCGCGACACCGACATTGCCCGGCAGCGGCAGCAGCGCGACTTGGAGCAGGTCGGCCAGTCGATTGAGGCGCTGACGACGGGAGAACTGGTGGCCCTCAGTGCCGCCAAAGACCAGGTGCAGCAGGCTCTAGACGAGCGCCGTCAGGCCACCCTGACGATCGCCTCAGCGTCGCAAACCAGCCTTCAGCAACAGACCCAGCTGCGTCAGGCGATCGAAACCCTGCGCAGCGATATTGAGCCCCAGCGAGCCGAGCAGATTCGGCTGCAAGAGCGGCTGCGCCAGCTAGAGCAGCAGGCGGAAGCCCTGAACGAGCAGCGCCGCGCTCTGGGGAATGGCTTTGTAGAAACTGCGGATGCGGGCCTGCCCCAGCGCCTCGCCGCCGCTCAGCAAGCCATTCAGAACACCGCTGCCCAAATCGCCGCCGCCGAAGCCGAGCTGTCGGTGCAGCGCGATACCCAGACTCGGCTGCAAAAAGAACAGCGCGATAAACAGCGCGAGCTTGACAAGCTAGAGGCCCAAACCCAGGCCATGCAGGAAAGCCAGGGCACCCACGCCACCCGGCTGCTGCTGGAGAGTGGCCTGGCGGGTATCAGCGGACTGGTGGCTCAGCTGGGTCGGGTTGACCCCAAGTACCAGCTTGCTCTAGACATTGCCGCCGGAGCCCGACTGGGCTATTTGGTCGTCGAAGACGATCGGGTGGCGGCCCAGGGCATCCAGTTTCTCAAGCAGCGCCGGGCCGGGCGGGCCACTTTCCTGCCGCTCAACAAAATTCGCTCCCCCCGCTTTACACCTATACCTGACTGGAAGCGCCCCGATGGGTTTTTAGACTACGCCGTCAACCTGATCGACTGCGACCCGCGCTATCGCGATATTTTTGGCTACACCTTCGGCAGCACCGTGGTCTTCGATACGCTGCAATCGGCCCGGCAGTACCTGGGCGACTACCGCATCGTCACCCTGGAAGGGGAAATTTTAGAAACCAGCGGGGCCATGACCGGGGGCAACGTGTCATCGCGCTCCGGCAGCCTGCACTTTGGCACTGTCGAACCCGCCGAATCGAGCGAGGCCCAGGCCCTGCGCCAGCGGCTGAGCGATATTGAGATCATGCTAGAGCGTGGCGATCGCGACCTTCAAGCCACCTCCGATACCCTACAAACCCTCTCCCAACGCCTAATCGCCCAGCGCCAGCAGTACCGCGAGCTACAGCTAGCAGGTGAGCAGCAGCAGAGCCAGCAGCAGCAGCAGGCCCAGCAGCGCACCGCCCTCGAAACCCAGCTCCGCCAGCACCAGCAAGAACTCGCCAGCACCCAAACCCGGCTGCAGGAGCTGGCCCAGTCTCTACCCGTGCAGGAAGCTGAAATTGCCCGCCAGCAGCAGGCCCTCAGCGAGCTAGAGCAGTCCCAGGCCCACAGCGAGTGGCAGCAGGCCCAAGCCGCCGTAGGACAGCTAGAGGCTCAGCTCAGCGATCGCCAGCAAGACCTCCAGGCCGCCGAGCGTCGGCTGCAAGATTTGCACAATCAGCGTCAGCAGCTCGATCTCGCCCTCAACCAGGCCCAGCAGACCCTGGCCACCCTGGCTCAACAGCAGGTCGATCGCGACCAGCAGCTCGGTCAGCTCCAGCAGCAGCAGACCAGACTACAGGGCGAAATCGCTCAGCTCCGGCAGCAAATGGCTGTCCTCGACGAAACCCTGGCCGCTGAAAAATCCGTTCGTGACGAGCTAGAGGGCCGGCTGCGTACCCAGCGCACCCAGACCCAGCAGCAGGAGTGGGAACGCCAGAAGCTGATCGAAACCCAGCAGGAACGCCGTCAGCAGCTGGCGGAAGCCCAGGAGCTATTAGCTGCCCAGGCGGCAGAGCTGCCCGACCCGCTGCCAGAAATTCCGCCAGAGACCGATTTAGAGGAGCTGCGCAAAGAGCTGCGATCGCTCCAGCGCCGCATGGAAGCTATGGAGCCGGTCAACATGCTGGCTCTCGAAGAATACAACCGCACCGAGGAACGGCTGGGTGAACTCACCCATAAGCTCACCACCCTCGAAGAAGAGCGCACCGAACTGCTGCTGCGGATTGAAACCTTCACCACCCTGCGCCGCCAGGCCTTCACCGAGGCCTACAACGCCGTCAACGAAAACTTTCAGGCCATCTTCGCCGAACTCTCCGACGGCGACGGCCATCTCCAGCTCGAAGACCCCGAAGATCCCTTCAACGGTGGGCTCAACCTGGTTGCCCACCCCAAGGGAAAGCCGGTTCGGCGGCTGGCCTCTATGTCAGGGGGCGAAAAATCTCTGACGGCACTGGGGTTCATCTTTGCCCTCCAGCGCTATCGCCCCTCCCCCTTCTACGCCTTCGACGAGGTCGATATGTTCCTCGACGGCGCTAACGTCGAGCGTCTGTCTCGCATGATCAAGCGCCAGGCCGAGTCGGCTCAGTTTATTGTGGTCAGCCTGCGCCGCCCGATGATTGAATCGGCTCAGCGCACCATTGGCGTCACCCAAGCGCGGGGCGCCTACACCCAGGTACTGGGTATAGACCTGGAGGCCCACAGTGCCACCCTGTAGGTCAAGACGTCGGTAAGATAGCCAGAGCGCTAAGCCGCGCAAGTCGTTTGCTCTGGTCTGGTAGTTCGGTCTTCCCTCCTGTAGAATTAGACGATTCTAGTTAAGATGGCTATTCAAGCTAAGAGTGTCCCGGCTAAATACCTATCCAGGGGGCAACGGCAACCGGCCCGTCGGGCCGCGTTTCTGTTTTTGGCTAGGGCGTTTTTAATGGAATGCTCTCAGCATGCCCTGGTCTTGTAGCAAGGCGATTCGCCTACGCTTGGCCTTTTAACGATCTGTTGTCTCGGTTTACGAGATGGATTAAACATGACCTTAGACAAGTATCGTCTCCGCTCAGACTTCCTGGGTACCCAGGTGATCACCCGTAACTCTGGTCAGCGGCTGGGCGTTGTCAGCCAGGTTTGGGTTGATGTTGACCAGCGGGAAGTCGTCGCGATCGGTCTGCGGGAAAATATTATGTCGGGTCTGGTGTCGAGCACCCAGCAAGTTATGGCCCTGACCAACATTCGCCAGATTGGTGATGTCATTTTAGTCGACGATGAAGCGGCCTTAGATGACGAAATGAGCGTGGCCCCTTACAGCACGCTAGTCAACTGCGAAGTGATTACCGAAACTGGGGAACCTCTGGGCCGGGTGCGCGGCTTCAAGTTTGACGTCACCAACGGTCGTATCGAAACCATCGTAATTGCCTCCTTTGGCCTGCCCCAAATTCCCGACCAGGTGATTAGTACCTACGAACTCTCTATTGACGAAGTGGTCAGCAGCGGCCCCGATCGCCTAATTGTCTTTGAAGGGGCTGAAGAAAAAATGGTGCAGCTCAGCGTTGGTCTACTAGAGCGTTTGGGCATCGGTAGCGCCCCCTGGGATCGCAACGACGACAGTGAGTACATCATGCCGGTGTCAACGGCTAACCAGCTGCCTTCGGGGGTACAGGTACCGGCTGAATTCAGCAAAGCTCGCCCCGCTGCCGCCGAAGAGCGCTGGAGCGACGACGACTGGGGCGAGCCCGAGCGTATTGAAGAACCGCTCCAGGCCCAGCAGCCTGCCGAGCGCTACCAGGCGGCCACCATGGACGATCAGAGTAGCTACAAAGCCTACGATGCTGACTTCCAAGAGGTTACCGAAGACGTCTGGACCGAGGAGGATGAGGGGCAACCCTACCAGGCCAAGCCGCTCAACATCCCCCAAAAGAAAAAAGTCACCGAGTACGAAGAAGAGCTGGACTACTAAACTCCTCAGCGAAGCGGCGCAGCCACTGGGCCTACATCAGTCGTGAGTTGTACCATCGGGCATCGTCGCTCCGGTCAGGATTACGTTAGTCAGCGTGGTGCTGCTAATTTCAGCACGATCGAGAATGGCCTCGCTCAGGTTGGCATCGGTAAGGTCGGCCCGGCTCAGGTAGGTTTCTACCAGCAAGGCTTTGGTCAAATTCGAGCCGCGCAGGCTCACCCGAGCCAGATCGGCCCGGCTAAAGCGAGCGTCGCATAGGTTGGAGTCGTTCATTTGGACCAGGGCCATCTTGGTTTCGGTGAAGTCGGCGGCCCTGGCGCTGACCCGGTTGAGATTGGCCTGGCTGAGGTTGCTGCGTGGAAGTCGACAGTGGGTCAAATCAGCCGATTCTAAGCAGCTTTGACTGAGATCTACATCGCTGAGGTTGGCGTTGCACAGCAGCGCTCCCTGCAGATTGGCTCCCCTCAGATTGGCGTCGCGCAGCACGGCTTCGCTCAAGTTGGCCTCGCTGAGGTCAACGTAGGCCAGGTTGGCTCCCGATAGGTTAGTACCGCGTAAATCAGCCTGACGCAGCTTGGCACCGCGCAGGTTGGTGGCATACTTGCGGTTCTCCTGACGCAGGTTAGCCCCCCGCAGGCAGGCCCCGGTGAGGTTGGCCCCGCTGAGATCGGCGTTGCGCAGGTCAGCCCCGGTGAGGTTGGCATCGAGCAGGTCGGCGAGGGTCAAATTGGCACTGCGCAGATCGGCCCCCTGTAGGCTGGCTCCGTGCAGGTTGGCATCCCGCAGCATAGCCGCTGACAGATCGGCCTGATTGAGGTTGGCCCCGCCCAGGCGCGCTTTAGACAAATTGGCTTGACGAAACCGCACCCGGGTGAGAAACGCCAGCATGAGGTTGGCATTTTCGAGATCGGCCTGTCCCAGGTTGGCCCCAATCAGATCGGCCCCAGCTAGATCAACGCCAACCAGGGTCTTACCCTTAAAGTCCATTTCGCCACAGGCATAGGCATCGAGCAGTTCGCGGGCGTTCATATCGAAACCAGGGGCTTTAAGCGGAAGATCAAGCGGAGGATCGAACTACCAGGGCGGAGCGATCGCCACGGCCAGCCGACTCGCCACGGCAGACGGAAGAAGCCCCAGTGGGGACAACCGCCGCTGCTGGGGTTAGGGGAGCTAGCGTGCCGTTGGGGTCTTGAGGATAGTAGGGCCGCATAGCCTTGCTAATGGCGCTGGCCACCTGCCTGCCATCACCAGCTCGGCCCAGACAGTGGGCAATAATGGATAGCTTACTGTCTAAATCGGTGTAGGTGGGGCAATAGTCGAAGGTTTGCAGCAGCAGGTCATTGAGGGTGAGTCGGTTGAGGGTAGACCAGTCTTGGGCCGTGTAGCCGAAGGGGCCATGCAGGCAGGAGTACAGCAAAATTTTGGCCCGCAGGGGGTTAGCGTATTGAACAATATCCCCTCGCAGGTCGAACAGAGAGGAACGATCGCGTTGGGAACCGCCTTCGGTATGAGTGGTTCCCAAGGGGTGGGAGAGGGTGCCGTGGAGGGTCGTTAAATCGGCAGGCTGATCGGGCCCGGCCAGGCTGGTGAGTGTTGTATGGCCTGCCTCACTGCCGGACGAGGGGCCGGAGGGTTCCGCCAGGGCTGTTGACTCGGCCAATGCCGTCGATTCGACCGGGGCAGTGGTGGGCAATGGTGCGGGCTGGCTCTGGTACAGGGGTTGAAGGCTCACGACGAGGTAGTTTGCCAGACGCATGTACTGCTGACGCCGGTTGAGGTGTTTGACAATGCGGCCCAGCTGATAGCGCAAATCCTGGGCCTGAGGCGCGATCGCTAGGGCCTGCTGAATTAGCGTTGGCAGATAAAGTTGGGTCAGACAGGTGGGGTCGTTTTCCCAACCGCCATAGCACAGGCAGTGGAGCAGCTTGCGCAGTCGCAGGGCGTCGGGGCTGCGGTCGAATTGGTCGGCAATGGACTGGCAGCGTTCTTCGATCGATCGCGCCGTCAGGTGGGTGAGTTCAGCCTTGTCTCCATCAGAATGTTGAAACAGCGATCGCCCGTACCAGGGCTGCAACTGTTTGACAATGGCGTCGGTCACCTCACTGTAGATATCCTGGCGGTTCAGCCCCACCACCACCCGCTTGAACTGAACCTCTAGATCGGCCAGGGCGGGGTAGCGATCGCGCAGCGACAGCAGCAGCAGTCTAAGATCAAACTGCTCTAGCACCTTGGGGTCGTTTTCCCAGGCTTGCTGATAGGTGGCAAACACCAGCTTTTTGACTCGCAGGCTTTGGGGGTGAGTGGTGAGGGCGCGAACGGCATTGGCGAGCAGCGCCTCGGTAGTCATGGGTAGGGTGCAGGTGTTGTCTTCAGACCCGTGGGGGCCTGGCTCGGTATCATCGGCCTGGAGGGCAAGCTGGTAGGCCGGCACCGGTTCTTCAATATTCTTGAGGTGTAGCGGCCCCAAAAACGTAGCATGCAGGTTGAGTCGAGCCTTGACCACATCGTAGATGGTGCGCGATACGCACAGGCCACGGGGTTTTGCGTAGGTCTGTAGGCGAGCGGTAATGTTTACCCCGTTGCCCATCACATCTTGCTCACTGACGAGAATATCGCCCAGGTGAATGCCAATGCGATGATCCAGGTACTGGTCAGGCTCTAGCCCCGCCGCTAAATCCACCAGTCGCCGCTGCATCTCCAGCCCGCAGGACACCGCCTCAACGGCGCTCAAGAAGTAGATCAGCAGGCCGTCGCCAGTTGACTTCAGTACGGTGCCGCCAAAGGTTTGGCAAATATCGCCAATCAGGGTGAGGTCGTGGTCAATCAGTCGCAGAGTTTGCTCTTCGTCCACCGACATGCGGGTGCTGAAGCCGACCGCATCGGTCATCATAATGGCAGCGAGCAGGCGTTGCCCCTGGGATAGCGAGGACACTCGACGTTCCATGGCGACTGGCAATGGTGTACAGCAGGTAAGAGCCGCATTTAGGACCGGGGCACATTCCTAAACGCCTATGGTTCACATATTGCCCGTCCAGACTCTGCGACGCGCCAAATAGAGGCCAGAAGCACAAATTCGTTTACCCACTCTTCAGATCGGCGATCGCCCCCCGGGCCATTGAGGCAATTGCCTGGTCGGTAGCTTTGGGCAACTGGTAGTATCGGCCTCCGGCGGTCTTAGCTAGTTCCTTGCCGAATCCGGTAGAGACAAATTTGCGCTCGGTGTCGATAATTAGCAGCTGATACCCCACCCCGCGAATGCGCCCGGCAATCTCCAGCAGCTCCTGCTTGATGTCGGGCTTGGGGGCGTCAGGCTCCGGCATTTCCCCCAGCGATCGCGCCAGGGGTACGTTGCCCCGACCGTCGGTAATCGCCACAATCACCACGCTGCCCACGTCTCCCGACTGCTGGGCATTAATCCCCACCCGCACCGCCTGGGTGAGGCCGTGGGCCAGAGGCGAGCCGCCGCCGCAGGGCATCCGTTCGAGCCGTCGTCGGGCCATTGCAATCGAGCGGGTGGGGGGCAGCAACACCTCGGCCTGCTCGCCCCGAAAGGGAATTAGCGCCACCTGGTCGCGGTTTTGGTAAGCCTCGGTAAGCAGCTCCAGCACCGCCCCCTTGGCCGACTGCATGCGGTTGAGCGCCATCGACCCTGAGGCATCGACGACAAAAATGATCAGCGACCCGGCCTTGCGGGCCAGGCGCTTGGCACGAATATCGCCCTGCTCAACGATTACGCGGCGATTGGGTTCGCGATCGCGACGGGCTTTTTGGTAGGGAGCTGCCG
>JBARVK010000163.1:0-15879 GCA_049646225.1 Nodosilinea sp. | reverse complement strand
GCTTGAAGCCCAGTTTGGCCTCAACCAGCCGGTGTGGCGACAGTATCTCAACTGGCTCTACCAGGTGATCTTCCACGGCAACTTTGGCCTCAGCTTTGCCTACCAGCGCCCGGTGGTTGACCTGCTCTGGGAGCGGGTGCCCAACACGCTACTGCTGTCTCTGGCGGCGATCGCCGTGACCTGGGCAATTGCCTTGCCCATGGGCATTGTGGGAGCGGTCAACCAAAACCGCTTCCTCGACAAAGCCCTGCGGGTGTTGAGCTACCTGGGCCAGGGCATGCCCACCATTGTGACCGGCCTGCTGCTGCTGTTTTTTGCCCAGAGCGTGGCTCCTCTGTTTCCGATTGGCGGCCGCACCAGCATCATCCACGACGACCTCAACTGGTTTGGCAAACTGGTTGACGTGGGTTGGCACCTGATTCTGCCAACCCTGGCCCTCAGCATTACCAGTTTTGCCGGGCTGCAGCGCATTACCCGGGGGCAGCTGCTCGACGTGCTGCGCCAAAACTATATACAAACCGCTCGGGCTAAGGGGCTTTCCGAGAATCGGGTAGTGTATGTCCACGCCCTGCGCAACGCGATCAACCCGCTGATCACCCTACTGGGCTTTGAGTTTGCTAGCCTGCTGGGGGGCTCGTTTATTATTGAAACCTATTTTAACTGGCCCGGCTTGAGCAGGCTCATTCTAGAAGCGGTACAGGCCCAGGATTTGTATCTGGTGATGGCCAGCCTGATGATGGGGGCGGTGCTGCTGATTATTGGCAACCTGCTGGCGGATCTGGCGCTGAGTTTTGTCGACCCGCGCATTCGCCTGTCTGACATTAACTAACTAGGGCGGCGAGATTATGGTTTCTCAGCTTTACTACCTGCTGCGATCGCGCGCCGACGGCAGCTACCTGGTTGCCCGCCCCCAGGGGAGAGGAAACCCTGACCAGCCGCTGCCGACGGGTTTTTTGCTGGTCTTCACCGCCGACTACGATGCCCTCAGCTATCTCAATGCCCACGCCCCTGAGCTGAGCGACAAGTTTGCGATCGAGACCATCACCGCCTCTAATCTCAAACCTCTGATCAACCGCTGGGATTTTCAGGGTTTGGGCATGGTCAATGACCCCCGTCTACCCCAGGTAGAGTTCTTTAACCGCAGCTAGCAACGCGTATTCAACGCCAAACGGGAGCTAGTGCTCTGTCAAGGTTGAAACTTAGGGCTAAGGCTATTCTTGGAATGGCCTTCCTCTCGGTGCATTCACGCAGCAATGCACCCTGCGACACCCTAATTCTTAGGGTTGACACTGCGCTAGGGAGCCAAGCGAGCCATAACAGTAGGTATATTTCAGCCTTCGAGTCCTAGTTCTCCCCGGTTTCCTTGCGGTGGGTAAACAGGCGAAAGTACACACCCTGGGCAAGCTCTTTAAGCGGAAAGGCGAGATAGGTTAACGGGTTGATCGTGACGATAATGTTGCGCACGTTGCGCTTAGCCAGTGCCACCACCGCCCACGCCACCCAGTCGGCAGACATGACCCCAATCGGGTTGAGGTTGCTCTTAAATGGCCCTAAAATCACCTTGCGCACCACGCAGGGGGCATCGAGCCGCCGCAGGCTGACTAAGTCGCCCATCAGCCGCTTAGACACCTCATACAGCGGGCTAAAGGCTGGGTTGACCTCGGCTTCAGAGGTATTGACCCACACTTCTTTGGTGGCCCGCTGGGGAGAGGTTTCTACGGTGCTAAAGAAGACTTCCATCAGTCGGTAGCTCGAGAGAGCGTTGGCCTCCAACGAGGTTTCAATGGCTTCGGGGGTGCGATCGCCGTGCACGTTCAGCCCGTGATTCAAAATTAGAATGTCCACTTTCTTGAGAGCGTCCCGCAGGTCGGCCTCGGCCCCAGGCTGCCACGGCCAGCAGGGCATGCCATCTGCAAAGGTCGCGTCAGCTGAGGTGGTGATGGCAATAGGGCGGGCTTTTTGCCGAGCCAGTTCTTGCAGCAGGGCACGGCCCAGGGTGCCCGAAGCCCCCGTAACGGCAACAGTTTTGCCCTTGAGGGAAACAGCAGTACCCATGAGCTTATCGAGAAAGGTCAGGTAGCCAGCAAAGTAGGCGTTGGTGTCGTCAAAATGGTGCCGCCAGTGGTAGGTACGGTTGACCCGCCAGTTGCCGGGAATCGCCGTTAGTTCACCGGGCTCGTGGGTCAGGTCGGTGGTCAGCAGCCAGCCCTGCGATCGCGCGATCGCCGCGATCAAAAAACTCAAGCCGTAGAGCGATCCTAACCACAGCCCAGGTATGCCGATGGAAATGGCTAATCCGGCCAGGGCTCCGGTCATGACGATGGCCTCTGGAGCGTCGTTGTAGAGCTGGGCCTGGCGGTAGAGAGTAGGGCTAACGGGAGTAAAGTCTTTTTTGTAGGCTCGATGATGCCAATTGTGTAGCCGCATTAGCGGCGGCCAGTAGTGGCTAATCACGTGGTACACATCTCGTAGGGCCTCTGCCATCACAATGGCGATCGCGCCCCACAACCCTTGCCAAACAACCGTTTCAAGCGGCATAAAACTATTCACACCAAGTCGAGCAATTCACATTCTGACACGACTTGATGCGAGGTGCAGGGCCGCCAAGCTATAGCAAAGCCCAGGACCTGGGCCCTGGGCTCGCTTCAAATCGTTTGGCGGTGGTAAACCGCTAGGCAGACGGCTGTTCGTCGGCAGCGGTTGGCGGAGCAGCACCTACTGGGCGAGACACTTCAATGCCGTTCTGCTCAAACACCACCACCGGATCGCTGCCGCGCACTTCAATACGCTTGACCAGCACTTGACCGTTGGCGACTCGCTGACCAGCTCTGACGTATTGACTACCCGCAGCGGTCTCTACCACCGCAAAGTTTTCGTTGCCAATGGTCATTACCCCGCTTACAAGTACCGCTTCAGCCAGAGTGGGCTGCGGTAGGGCTGGCAGAGGCGCGATAGGCAAAGTACCGGGCTGGGCCCCACCACCGGGAGTACCGGGAGCAGCCCCAGCCCTAGGAGTAGAACCACCTGGGGTACCAGGAGTCGCTGCTACCGCAGACCCAGGAGTAGAACCACCTGGGGTACCAGGAGCCGCTGCTACCGCAGACCCAGGACGGCCAGGGACACCACCGCCACCGCCACCAGCTGGGGTTGCAGCACCCGGGGCAGGAGCACTTGGTGGCGGTGGTGGGGCAAACACCTGGGGCGGTGGCGGAATAGGCACAGCCGCGAAGGGGTCGGTGCGGTTGCTATTGATCTGCTGAAGCCGCTCGTTGGGGTCGGTGGATTGAATCAAATCGGCCCTGGCAATCGGCGATAGCTGTGGCGCAACGGGCACCAGGGGTTCAGCAAATTCTTCTGTGGCGACTTGCTGATCGGGCACGGGCACGGGGTCAATCACCGCGCCTTCAGTGGGCATGTTTTCCTCAATGGAGGTGCCGAATTGACCGGCTCGCTGAGCAATGAAAGCGCCCAGCAGCGGCGTAGAGAGCAGCATGACGCCCAAACCGCCTAGGCTCATGATTAAGCCGTTGCGAGCCCACTTACGGCCCCAAAACTTAATGCAGTAAACCAGTAGTGCGAAGGGTACAAACAGCGAGAGCAGGCCCCACACTGGGCTAACCCGAAACGCGTCTACCAGGCCCACTATGCCACCTACGGTCGCTAGCAGGAAACCCAGTACAAACAATACTAAAAACGCGATCGCCCCCATGGCCAAGCCTCCTTGCTTCCTGAGTCGACGTTCCTAAACGATAGCTCAATTCTGCCGATGCGGCTCAATTCTACCGATGGGGCGCGATTTAAGCGATTTCGTCTTCGTTAGTGACCATTAAGGTTTGGAGGTGGCTGAGCCCCTGTTTGACTCGCCGCGATACGGTAACGGCGCTAATGCCCATGCGCTCGGCGGTTTCTTTTTGCGTCAGGTCGTAGAGAAAAACAAACTCCAGCACCTCGCGGGTGCGTTTTTCAAGCTGGTGGAGAGCCTGCTGGAGACGAAGCTGATCTTCTTGGGCCAGCTGAAAGCTTTTGTATTTAAGATCGGGAAGCAGGTCACCCAGGCAAGTCGATTCTTCATCCTGCACGGGGGCATCGAGACTGAGCAGCGATCGGTTGCGGTTGGCCAGCTTTACCTCTTGCCACTCGGCCACTGAGATCTCCAAGGCGGCGGCAATTTCGGTATCGGTGGGGCCTCGGCCCAGGTCGGCCTGAAGCTGACGAATCACGCGAGTTGACTGGCTTTGCAGCGCCTGCCACCGGCGCGGGATGCGCATGGAGGTGCTTTTATCGCGCAGATAGTGCTGAATTTCGCCCCGAATGTAGGGAATAGCAAAGGAGCTAAAGGCATAGCCCTTGCCCATGTCAAACCGCTCGATGGCCCGAATCAGGCCCAGACTACCGACCTGCATGAGGTCGTCAAAGGTTTCGTTAGTCTGCTGTAGCCAGCGGTAGGCCTCACGGCGCACTAGACCAACGTTGAGCTGTACCAGCTGGTTGCGCAAATTGAGATCGGGCTTGCTTTGATACTGCCGCAGCAGCTCTAGGGTATTACCTTTAGCTTGAAACCGAGAAGTAATGACCATAGCGATTTCAGGAAACGTCAAGTCCAACTGGATAACTGAGAACCTTGCCCCTAATGAAGTACCCTCGCTCCCCGAGTCAAATTACCGGCTGCAAGCGCAGGCAAAAAACCACAGCCCTGCTTCCATCTGTTTAATCGAGGTTGGCGCTGTTGACTACAGAACGGTCTTTGAAAGGATGATGTGCTCGTGATATCAGCCTAAGGGGATAGAAGAGTGCTCACAACAGCGGAACTACGGATTAGCTCTGGACTCGCCTATCCAGTATAGAATCTGGCGAATCTATTCTCCAAAGTGGGGGCGGGGACAGCACCAAAAACGTTGCCTAACCCTCCTTTAGACGCGACTGAAGCGGCTGTGGAGAGCGGCCAACCCTTGCACCATAAAGGATCTGGATTTATTCATGAAATGCCTACAGCTCTGTGAATTTTTAGCTAACAGATCTCGTTTCGTTCGGCTGAGCCAGCAAAAAATTATTTTGCATCTGAGGAATTTGTGGAATTACCTAATGGCTTTGGGTTTGTTACCCGTATATTCCCTAGGGTAGAGACGGAACCGTTACAAAAGTTTGGCTGCGATCAGCGCAGCAGACTCAGACAATCACTGCGTTACGAGTTTCTCACCCCAGCCTCATGCACGGGACTGCTGACCGTGAAAGGATAGGGTGATCTGGCGATCGCTAGAGCCGTTCCCCTCATTTTGATTAAGCTGAGCATGGTTTTCTTTAAGGTTTACCCCGATTGGCAGCGCTCTCAATCACGGGTCACTCCCGAAGGAGTGTTTTGGCGACGGCGACGGTTTATGACTTCGCTGATTGGCGCTGGGGTAGGGTTGGCGGCGGCTTCGGCGGGCGGGTGCCAGCGGACAACAATGGACGCTGACCTGGAGCCAACCCTGGGAGAACCGCTGCTGGGGGTGCCGCGCAATCGGGCGTTTGCCGACGCGGGACGGGAGCCAACGCCCCAGCGGTATGCCAGCAGCTATAACAACTACTACGAGTTTGGCGGCAGCAAAGACATCTGGGCCCAGGCGCAGGCGCTGCCTATCGACCCCTGGCGGATGGAGGTGACGGGGTTGGTCAACAACCCAACGACCTATGACCTGGCCGACCTGACCCAGCGCTTTGAGCTGGAGGAGCGCATTTGCCGGTTTCGCTGCGTAGAAGCCTGGGCGATGGTGGTGCCGTGGATTGGCTTTCCCATGCGGGCGCTGATGGCGGCGGTGGAGCCGACGGCGGCGGCCAAGTACGTGCGGTTTACCTCGTTTTATGACCCAGCTGTCACCCCTGGTCCTAACTTCGGCTTTGCCCGCGACCTCCCCTGGCCCTACGTGGAGGGGCTCACCATAGATGAAATGGCCAACGAGCTGGCCTTTTTTGCGGTAGGGGTCTACGGACGTACGCTGCCCAAGCAGCACGGTGCCCCCATTCGCATGGTGGTGCCCTGGAAGTATGGATTCAAAGGGGCGAAGTCAATTGTGAAAATTGAGTTTGTGGCCGATCAGCCCGCCACCTACTGGAACACCCTGGCCCCCAACGAATACGGCTTTGAGGCTAATGTCAACCCCGACGTGCCGCACCCCCGCTGGTCGCAGAAGAAGGAGCGGCTAGTTGGGGAGAGTACGGCCTTGTTTAGCTGGGAGGAGCAGCCGACGGTGATTTACAACGGCTATGGGGAGTGGGTGGCGGGGTTGTATGGGTAGGAGGTTAGGCGGCGATCGCTTCTCTAATCACCTCAGCGTTTAGATCTTTGCCGATGACGACTAGGCGGGTTTGGCGAGGTTCACTGGGCTGCCAGGGGCGATCGAAAAAGGAGTCGAACCGCTGACCGACGCCGTGGACTACCAGGCGCATGGCTTTGCCGGGTACATCCACAAAGCCTTTGATACGGTAGATTTCGTGGGCGGCGGCTAGCTGTTCTAGCCGTTTTACCAAGGCCTTGGGTTCAAAGCCCTGGTCGAGCACAACCGGGATGGCCACAATGTCATCGTCGTGGTCGTGGTCGTGCTCATGGTCGTGGTGGCTGGGGCGGCTGTCGAGGTTGTCTTCGACGGCGGCGTTGAAGCCCAGCAGCAGATCGGGGCTGATGGGGGGGCTGCCCTCGCCCCCGGCTAGGCCGAGTACTTTGACGGGGTGGGGCAGCTGCTGGGTGAGCCAGGTTTCGATGCGGGTGCGATCGCCATCGCTGACCTTATCGACCTTGGTCAGCAGCACCAGATCGGCGCAGTTGAGCTGGTCTTCGAATAGTTCTTCTAGGGGTGTTTCGTGGTCGAGGCTGTCGTCGGCCTGGCGCTGGGCCTCTAGGGCGGGTAAGTCGCCCACTAGGTCCCCAGCGGCTAGAGCTTGACAATCGACCAGGGTAATCACGCTATCGACAGTGGCGGCGGTGCGAATTTCGGGCCAGCGAAAGGCTTGTACCAGGGGTTTGGGCAGGGCGAGGCCGGAGGTTTCGATTACAATGCAGTCGATCTGGTCGCGGCGGGTCATGAGCTGCTGCATGGTGGGCAAAAACTCCTCCTGCACGGTGCAGCAGAGACAGCCGTTGGTGAGTTCGAGAATATTGGTTTCAGCGGGTTCAGTAGGCTCGTCTTCGTCACAGACCTGGCAGCTGCGCAGCAGGTCGCCATCAATGCCGACTTCGCCAAACTCGTTCACCAGTACGGCAATGCGCCGCCCCTGAGGGTTTTGCAGCAGCTGGCGAATCAGGGTGGTTTTGCCAGCCCCAAGAAAGCCGGTAATGATAGTGACTGGAATTTTGTGCATAGCCCACCGAAAATTTGCTGCCTCTCAACCTAGCACGGGGGCGGGGGCAAGAGCATTAGCCAATCATGCTGCGTAGGGCACCTGGTTATGATGGCGGTCTACAATAGCGGCAGCGCAATATCCCTGGCCAATGGTACAAACCCCTGCCAAAACCATTACTCTGGCTGAGTTTCTGCAACAGCCAGAGACCAAGCCTGCCCGCGAATACATCGATGGCCACATTATTCAAAAGCCAATGCCCCAGGGACAACACAGCCGCATCCAACAAAAGCTGATCAATACTATTAATGCAGTTACTGAAGATGCTCGCGTCGCACTAGCCCTGCCTGAACTGCGCTGCACGTTTGGCGGGAGATCTATCATTCCAGATGTGTCTGTGTTCCGCTGGCAGCGGTTACCGACGAATGACGATGGCACCATTGCCAATACCTTTAGCGCTGCGCCTGACTGGACGGTTGAAATTTTGAGCCCTGAGCAGTCGTCAACGCGGGTGGTGAGCAACATTTTGCACTGCCTCAACCACGGCGGGCTAGGAGGGTGGCTGATCGACCCGAATGAGAATTTGGTGCAGGTTTATCTGCCTGACCAGCTACCGGCCTCGCTAGAAGAGGCAGAAAACGAGTTGACGATGACGGGCCTGGCTCCGGCTCTAGCGCTAACAGTAGGGCAGGTGTTTGGCTGGCTACGCGTAGGGTAGGGGCCGCCTACTCTGCATCGCCCACCCGCTTTTGATCGACCTCGCCAAAGATGGCGCTGGGGTGGCAGTAGTACTTAAACTCCATCAGGTTAAAAAACGGGTCCTGCAAAAAGAACGTGCGATGCTCCAGGGTGGTGCCCGGGAAGCGGCGCTTTTCGCCCTGGTGGAAGGTGAGCGCTTTCGCCTTAGCGCGGTGCAGCAGGGCTTCCCAATCGGTTTCAGCCGTAAACACTAGGCCGAAATGGCGAGGATAAATACCCTTTTGGGGAACTAAATCCGTAGCCGTGTGAGCCACTAGCTGGTGCCCATACAGATTGAGAATGAGCGAGTTAGCGCTTTCTCGCCCAGACTCGCAGCCGAGACCTTTGACGTAAAAGTCTTTGGTGGTGGGAATATCGGCGACGGGAAAAGCCAGGTGAAATAGGACGGGGGCAGAATCCATAGGGAAAAGTAGGGGTAGGTATAGGTTCAACTACCGGGTTCTAGGCTACTACCTTGCGATCGACGGCGTTGAGCAGGGCTTTGAGGGCAGTGTCTTCGGCCTGGCTGATCTGCTGGTCGAGCAGGGCAATGTGGATCGCCTTAGACAGCACAAAGGCCGCTACATCGGGCTCTAGCTGCTCCACTAACAGCTCCATCGGCATGGGCACCTTGAGGGCGCTTTGAATGCCCCCCAGCATCGCCTCATCCATGCCCATGGCCACGAGATGGGGCCTCAGGCTGGCCCATTCCTCCAGTGGGTCTTGACCACTGGCCTGAAGAATAGACGCCAGCAGCCGCTGTACTTTGCTCTGCTGGGCCGGCGGCATGGCGCTGTAGTTAAGGGTCTCTGCTTCGACGGTGGTGGTGTTATCCTGGTTGAGGTTGTTGAGAATTTGCTGCCACTCGGCCTGGGTGCACTGCTCGGGTTTACCCACGCAGAGCGATACCTGAATGCGATCGCCCGTGGTGTGCAGCTGAGTCACTTCTGCGTGAATGCCCAGGTAGCCCAGCCACTGCGACACCATGCTCACCAGTTTGCCGCTGGCCGATTGGGCTTGGGTGAGCATTTGCACCTGGGTACGCACCAGGGGGCGAACAAGCTGTACAAGCATGGGGTTTTCCTCGCGATCGCTTTAGTTGCAGCCGCTTAGATCTTACACAACCCGTCCATAGACCGCCGTAGTGCAGTACGCCATTAGCTGACGGAGCCGAGGCGATCGAGGGGCCAGAACCGAAACCGGGCCCGACCAATGATGTTTTGCTGGGGTAGACCGCCCCACACGTGGGAGTCGTTGCTGTCGTTGCGGTTGTCGCCCATCACAAACACCTGCCCGGTGGGTATGGTGACCGGGTCGAGGGTGTAGGCCGGCGGTTCGAGAATGTAAGGCTCTTGCAGCGGCTGCCCGTCAATTAGTACCTGTCCCTGCACCACCTCAACCGTTTGGCCCGGTTCGCCAATGATGCGTTTAATAAAGGCCTGGCTGGTTTCGTAGCCCAGCCGCGCGAGCTGAGGCGGGGGCGCAAACACCACCACATCGCCTCGGTGAGGAGACTGCCAGCGGTAGCTGACTTTGTCGACCAGCAGGCGATCGCCAATATGCAGAGTCGGATCCATTGAGTTGGAGGGAATATATCGGGGCTCAGCGATCAGCACCCGCACGGTCAGGGCAATGATCAAGGCGATCGCCAGCACCCGCAGATTGCTCCCCTGCCCCTGCCACAGCGATCGCCACCGTCCCTCGGCAGCGGGCTCTGAGTCAGCGCGATCGACGCTGGCCGTTGATGGCGTAGGCTGGTTAGGGAGCTTAGGATCCATGGATGTGCAAATAAGGGTGAGCCGGGTGGTATTTGCCCGTGACTTTAACCTTACAGGGTATAGCGGGGGAAAGGCATCGTCATCCTCCTGGGCTAAAACCGAAACTCTAAAATGGCCCCTGTATTTTCGTTAAATTGCTCATAGCTCGTAATGGCCCGCAGGGTGATTTGGTCGCTGACCCGATAGCGCACGCTAAACACAGCAGGGGTGACGTTGGTAAACACCTTCTGTACCGATACTGAAATACTGGGCGAAAAGTTGTACCCAATTTCGCCCCCAATATCGATCGCACCGCCCTGGGCGGCACCGGGCGGCGAGGCTGAAAATAGCCGCAAGTCTGTACGCTCTAGGCCCGACCCTAAAAGCCCCTGCAGATTGTTGAGCAGCGCCGACCCGGCAAACGTCAGCAGCCCCTGAAACCCGTCGCCCCCGCCTGACACACTGCCTAGAGTAGACTCCAGGGCAGCCAAAAAGCCGCCGCTGAGGAGAGCGACAATCTCGCCGTCGGAACGGGGTGGGGTACTCTCTAGCTCAACGCCCTGTAGGTTGACCACGCGGCTGACACGGCCGTTGACGTTGGCCCGAATGCGAACGGTTTGGACGCCCGCTTGGGTCAGCCCCAGCTGGTCAATTCTAGACTCGCTGATTTCGTTGCGGGGGAAGGGAGAGGCGGTCGTCAGGGAGGCACCGGCGGCGGCACTGTCAGGAACGGCAGCCGACAGGGTGGCCACCAGGTAGGGGTCAATAGTATCGTCTAGGGCGCTGAACTCAGCGTAGTTTTCGTCGCCGGTGAGGCGAAACTCGGTCGTCAGCAGGTTAATCCGACCGGAGGGCAAGTTAATGCGGCCTACGGGCTTGATACCGGGAGCGGTACCCACCAAATCTAAGACACCTTCGGCGCGAACATCGACAATGCCTGGAATCGCCAGCCTGACATTGTCGGTTAACGCAAGCTGAAAGTCTTCAAGTACGGGGGGAATAGGGTCAAAGATACTGGGTTCGCGGGTGGGGCTAAAGGTCGATGGAGCAGCCCCGCCCTCGCTCGCTTCAGGCAGCGTAATCACCCCATTCGAGAGCAGAACCTCTCCACTGACCAGGGGAGCCAGCAAAAAGACGCTGCCGTCTACCACCACGTTGCCATCGACCTGACCCCGATAGGTCCCGGCGGGGTTGCGCAGGTCAAGGGCAATATTGTCGAGGGTAATATTGAGTGGATTGTCGGCATCGGCGCTGTTGGCCCTATCTGACAGCCTGCTGTCAAACAGTCCGGGGGCCAGATCTTGCACTGATGGCAGCAGCTTTAGATGGCCATCAGCAACGACCTTGCCGTCGCTAAAGTTACCCTGTAGCGATTGAAAATCGAGCACTAAGCCGCTGGTATAGACCGAGCGGTTGAGGGAGGTGCTGGGGCTTTCGACCACCTGAACGGTGCCCTGGATATTGGTCAGGGGCTCGGGCAGACTACGGGCGCTGATGGTAACGCCGTCAAAATTGGCCTGCCCCGTGACGTTGAGCGTGGTTAGAGCCTCTTGAATCGGTTGATCGATAGGCCAGCGGCCTTGCACAGCCAGGTCGAGACTGGCTTCCCCTGACTCCCAGGCGATCGCCTGGGTGAGCAGGTTGATCAGGGCAAAGCCGTCGTCGCGCACGTTGAGCGCAATGCTCACGGTATCGGTTTCGGGCCGCTGGCTAAGGCCGGGCAGGGTCAGCGGCACGCTGGCCACCAGGCGCAGTGGATCTTCGCGTTGCTCATCGACGACCACCCGACTGATCAAGTTGAGGCGGGCATTTTCGTAGCTGAAGTTGGCCGTGGCTAGGTCAATGGCGTTGCGGTTGATGGTGGCTTCGTTGACTGCTAGCTGGCCTCGTACCTGAGGGCTGTCCAGGCTGCCGGTGAGGGTGGCGCCCAGGTTCATCAGTCCGTCCAGATTGTCAGGCAGCCGCAGCGGTTGACGCAGAGCATTGAGGGGAACGTTACTGACCTCTAGGCGCATGGTGCGGGGTTCGTCGTCGTCGGGGTCAAAGCTAAGCTCGCCGTTGAGGGTAGCGAGGGCAATCCCCTGCTGGGTGGTGGCCGAGAAGTCGGACACGTCTGACTGGATGCTGACCGGGTCTAAGCGCAGGACGCTGTTCTGGTAACTGCCCTGGGCAATCACCTCATCAAATCGGTAGACGGCCCCGCTGCTGCCGTCGGGTTGGCCCCAGACCCAGTCACCCCCAGCCAGGTCAAAGGTGACGCTGAGGTCGTCGGGAATAGTGCCACGGGCGGTGACGGTGCCGGAGAAGCTGCCGGTCAGCTCTTCTATCGGGGGCAGGGGGGCGGCCTCGGCCTGGGCCACCAGCATGTCTTGTAGCTCTTGCACTTCGGCCAGGCGGCGCAGCTGATCCAGCAGGCTGGCATTGCGATCGCCCACCGGGCTGACTTGTTCTAGCGAGGCCAAATCGGCTGGGGTAGCGGGGCGATACCAGTCGGGCGGGCTCAAGATATTGAGGCGAAAATCGGCCAGTTCAAAAATCAGCAGGGTCTGCAACAGGTCTTGAATCTGGCCGTTATCTACCACAAGCTCGCCGTTGATTTGGGGGGTGTCGCCGAGGGTATAGGTGCCGCTAGCCAGGTAGCGGCTGAGCCCCGAGGCTGATTCTAGGGTGACACCGGCCAGGCCAATCACGTTGTTGGCGAAGGTGATATTGCCCTGTAGACGAGCGTAGCGGGTCACCTCCATGGGCCGTTCAGGAGCATTGGGGTCGGTGCTGGTCAGGGTCGTGTCTGACGGCAGCTGGATATAGCTCAGGCTGGGGTCTTGCACATCGAAACTGGCTCGCAGGGTAGACCGACGCAGGTCGGCGACGATCTCCGCCGAGGTGATCAAGCCATCAAGGGTGCCAATGCCGCTGGTGCCGGTCTGGGGCAGCCGCAGGTCACCGATGGGCAAATTTTCGATCGTGGCGTAGAGGATGTCAGCCTGGGTATAGCCTGAGGCCAAGGCATCTCCGCCGCGCACCTCAAAGGTCAGGTCGCGTTGGTTGGAGACCGGCCCTTGAGGGCCATCGCCCTGGGCCGTGGCGACGTAGACGCGATCGCCGCCGCCGGTCAAATCGACCGCTAGGGGGCCACCCTGGGTATAGGCGATTGGGCCACTCAGGGGCGAAGCAAAGGCCAGATCGCCAGCGGTGAGCCCGACCAGGGAGGCATCGCCGGTCAGAGCCAGGGCACCGGGTCGGCCCCGCAGCCGCCCATTGAAGAACGCGTTGCCTGCCAGAGGAATGATCTCCGGCAGGGGCAGCGCCGCCAGGCTGTAGCCGTCTACATTGAGGTTGAGGTCGAGGCTGGCGATCGCGGGCGCACCGGCACCACTTAGCCGCGGCGTGATCACACCACTGGCCTGTATCCCGGCAGCACTGGCCTGCTGCACCAGAATCGACTGGCCAGTCCAGGCCAGATCGGCGGTGAGGGGCGATCGCACCTGAGCTAGCTGGGGTGCCCGGCCCGCCGCCGTCGCCAAACCGTCTGACAGCACCAGCTGACCCTGCCCTCGCACACCGGCCAGGGTCAGGGCGTCGGTCCTACCCCTGAGCTGAAAACGCCCCTCAGCGGTGCCCTGGAGATCGGAAGCGAAGGCCGCTAACGCCAGGTTTTGACCCCGCAGATCGGCTACCCACTGGTTTCCGCTGAGGGTGGCGCGGGTGTTTACCGTGCCACCGGCTAGCACCGCCTGGGCCACCCCCTGGCCCTGAATGTCGCTAAACCCGTCGTTGAGGGTGCCTGTAAACTGGGCCACCCCGTTGATCACCCCGTCTAGACCAGCATTTGCACCAGCGCCGATCTGGTTGAGCTGTACCGCGTCGGCGCGGATGGTTGACTCCCAGCGGCGGTTATCCAGATTTAGGCTGCCGATGCCGACCAGGGTGCCCCCGGCGACCTGCACAAAGGTATCGGTAAAGCGCAGGGTGTTGTCCGCTAGGCTCAGGTATCCTCGCGCCGGGTAGGCTCCTGCCGGGGCGCGCCAGCTAGCGGTACCGGTGAGCTGGTTAACCGGCCCGTTCGCCTTGGCCTCTAGAAATACTGGTCCCAGGGCCACCGATTCCGGCAGGCCGTAGAGCTGCCCCAGCATATCGCCAGGCAGGCGATCGCCTGTGACTGAGAGAGCCACCTGCCCTGGCCGACCAAAGCTGTATAGCCCACTGCCGCTGAGAGTGCCCCCCACCTGGGGCCGGGCCTGAAAGCTATCGATCGCTAGATTGCGCCCCCTCAAGGTGGTGTTGGCTTCGACCGCCGCAAACTCAACCCGGTCAACGGTGACGGGGCCACGGGAAATCAGATCGGTGGCGATCACAGGCCGATTCAGCGGGCCAGTCATGGTGACATCGGCGATGTAGGTGCCGGTCGTCGGTACGGGCAGCGCCACCTCAAACAGATTCGTAAACTGCTCCAGGGTGAAAGGATTCACCTGACCGCTCAGGTCGTAGCCGCTGTCCAGGTCGAGGGTGCCGCCCGCCTTAGCCGTCAGGTCGCCCAGGCTGGCCGTGACCCCTTCAAACTCAATCACTCGATCTCGAAAGCGCACATCGCCTTCCAGATTCTGTAGGGGTTCTGGAAGACCACGGGTGATCAGCGCCGCGTCCTCGACTCGGGCGGTACCCACCACGGAAATCGGCACACCGCCGCCGCTTTCAATATCGACCTGGCCGCTGACCACCCCCTCGGGAAACTGTACGGGCAGAGGATTTTTGAGAAACGAATCGACTAAGGGCAGAATATCCGTGGCTCTAGCCCGCTGAGCCCGCAGGGTGATGTTGGCTTTCAGGCCGGGGCCGGGGACATCGGTAGCGTCGGCCAGGGCGCTGGAGTCCTCGGGCGGCGGCAGCAGTATGGCCCCTTTGACGCTGATGCTGCCCCCCTGAATGGAGTTACCGCTGAGGGCTAAGTCAAGCTGTCGCGTTTCTAGGGGAGAGTTAGGATCCTCAGGCACGTCGATGAACGCATCGCTGAACTGGAGCTGCCCCTCTAAATCGGCGATCGCCACTTGCACCGGCTCGGCGTCACCCTTGATATAGGGCACCAGGGTGAGCTGACCGTTGTTGACGCTGATCGTTTTGAGGTTGATATCAATAAACGGATCGCGATCGGGATCGTCTTCCGGCAGATCGATGTCGAGATTAAACCACTCGCCCTCGGCGTTTTGCTCCAGGTACAGCTCGCCCTGATCGAGCGTCAGGCTGAGCGGCAGCTCTCGCCGCCACAGGTCTGGCAGACTAAACCGTAGCTCCACTGCCTCTAGCGATAGAGAGTCTGGATCCGTCGGTGTTGGCGGAATTTCGGACTGTCCCACCCGCACGCCACTCAGCCCAATGTGCTCTAGGGGCCCTAGCTCTACCGGTCGATTTAAGGTTTCAGAAAGCTGGTCAGACAGCCAGGGCGTCAGGTTGTTGCGGCTCCATAGCCAGCCGCCCAAAACCGTACTGCCCCCCAGCACTAGCAGCCCCGACCCCACGACTAGAGCCGAGGTTAACCAAGGTCTGCTACCGCCTCGTTTGGGCGGCTGAGGAGATGCTGGCGGATAGGGAGATTCCGGATTCTTAGCTGGCTCCGATTCTTCCGATTCGTGAGAAGGGGTCATACCCGTTTACGCCACCGCAGAACACCCAACAATAGTAATGAACTACCTATCCTTCTGCCCACCATCTGCAATGAACCGATGGCTTTCTGCCTGGGGGAACACCATCGCCGAGGCCGCCAGTTAACGCTAAGGGTACAGACGACCGCTGTGGTCGCTTTGTTCGCGCTGCGTCGCCCGGTAGAGTAAACAGGTAACGCTGTATGTGAGATAGGGCTATGGTGGTTTATGTGCTGTTGTTTAATGCCCGTACTGATAACGAGGGCATCCACGCCGAAAATATCAATGGGCAAAATCTAATTCTCATGTTTGAGCACGAGGACGATGCTGTCCGCTACGCTCTCATGCTCGAAGCTCAAGACTTTCCAGAAGCCACTGTAGAGGGGCTTGACCAAGCTGAAATAGAAGACTTTTGTCAATCGGTGGGCTACGGC
>JBARVK010000162.1:0-2608 GCA_049646225.1 Nodosilinea sp. | reverse complement strand
GGATTGAGCACCAGCGCCTTCGATTTTAGCGGCTATTTGATAGAGTCAAAGCATGGATATATCCCTAAAGCTGTTAAAGCCTGGTGAAGTTACCCGCTCGGTTCAACGGATCTGGGTGGATCAGCCGCCTCATGTATATGGGTACGCCCACTGGTAAGGTCTATGCCCGATTCCCACAATCACAATCCTGAGGTGGGGACGCCAGCGGCGTCCTTGGGGTTAGGGGTGTCCTCCCAGAACGACCGGGTGTCTACCGACTGTAGCGACGAAGTGCTGCTAGAACTGCGGGGTATTTCTAAGCGGTTTGGTGACAACCAGGTCCTTGATAATGTTGACCTGACCCTGCACAAAGGCGAGGCGGTCGCGATCATTGGCCCCTCCGGCACCGGCAAGTCGACGATTTTAAGAATCATTGCCGGGCTGCTTTCCCCCGATCAAGGAGAAATTTATGTGCAGGGGAGCCAGCGAAAAGGACTCATTGAAGATTCTCCTGACCCGGTGGGCATTGGCATGGTGTTTCAGCAGGCCGCCCTATTTGATTCGCTAACGGTAGAGGAAAATGTAGGGTTTTTGCTCTACCAGCACTCTCATTTACCCGCTGGTCAGATTCGCCAGATCGTCGAGGATGTGCTGGATATGGTGGGACTACCGGGTACGGGTAAAAGCTACCCGGCAGAGCTATCGGGGGGCATGCGCAAACGGGTCAGCTTTGCTAGAGCCATTGTGTCAAATCCCGAAAATCCTCAGGATCGACCGGCCCTGCTGCTGTACGACGAGCCGACCGCCGGGCTCGATCCGATCGCCTCAACCGTGATCGAAGACCTGATTCGCTCGATCAAGGGCAGCAACGGGTGCAGCTCTTACCTAATCGTCACCCACCAAGACAGCACCATTCGCCGCACCGCTGACCGCGTTATTTTTCTGCACCGGGGCCAGATTCAGTGGCAGGGGCCGGTGACGGAGGTTGACCATACCGACAACCCCTTTGTGCGCCAGTTCTTTAGCGGTCGGATCGAGGGACCAATTCAAATGGCGAATTAGGAACCGATTGACCTGGGCTGGGAGGGCGGTGCCGGAGGCGAATGGGATTGTGATTAAATCAGGGGTAAGGGCCGTTCAGGGGTAAAGGCAAGAGGCACCATGCGGGCAAGGGCAATTCGAGAAGGGTCGGTGGGGCTGCTCATCTTAATCGCCGTCGGGCTGTTCGGCGGGCTGGTGCTGTGGCTGCGCGGGCTCAACCCCGGCCAGCGCAGCTACCGGGCAACGTTTGTGTTTGCCAACACGCTGGGTATGCAGGAGGGCACTAACGTGCGCTACCGAGGGGTGCCGGTGGGGCGAGTGCTCGGCATCAACCCCAGCACCAACGCTGTCGATGTGGCGGTAGAAATTACCGACAGCGATCTCCGCATTCCGAAAGACTCATCTATTTTTGTCAACCAGTCGGGACTAATCGGCGATACCACCATCGACATCACCCCCCTGCGCCCGCTCGCCCCGCCCGAGCTGGCCCTCAGCCCCATTGGCGAAGACTGCCCTCAGACGATCATCTGCGACGGCGATCGCCTGATTGGCAGCGTCGGGGCCAGCTACGAGTCGCTGATTCGCTCGACGGAGGAGTTGGCCAGAACCTTTTCCGATCCAGAAATTATCAACGACCTGAAGGTTACTCTCAACAACGCCACGACCCTGACCGAGAGCGCCAGCCAGCTCTCAACCGAGCTGATTGTGCTGTCGCAGCAGCTACAGCAAGACCTGGGGCCGCTGATGGCCTCGGCTAACCGAGCCACCGACAACATTGGCGATGCCGCCGCCACGTTTGAGATCACCGGCGCCGAGATCAACCGCCTGGTGGTGACAAATCGGGGTACCCTGGCTACCACCCTCGACAACATCAGCCGCAGTGCCACAAATCTAGAGGCGATTACAACTACCCTCAGGCCGGCGATTCAGGACAGCGCCTTTTTAGCCAACCTCGACAGTCTTTCAGCCAATGCAGCCCTGGCCGCAGCCGATATTCGTTCGATTACGGACACCTTTAACAGCCCCACCAACCTGATCATGCTGCAGCAAACTCTGGACTCAGCCCGCAGCGTATTTCAAAGTGCCCACAAAGTAATTGCCGACCTAGACGAGCTCACAGGCGACCCGGAGCTGCGCCGCAACCTGCGCGACTTGATCAACGGCCTCAGCGGTCTGGTCTCGCTCACCCATCAGCTTCAGCAGGCGGGTCAGGTGGCAAGCTCGCTCACCCCCACCGCTGGGGGACAGGTCGAGCGGGTAACCTTTACGCCGCTGCCCGGTCCCGCCGCCGCCACTGGCCCAAGTCCGGTTACCATTACCCACCAGGGACAGACCTACCAGCTCAATGTGCACTCAATTCAGCCCCGCTAAGGGCTAGTGCTCAGTGGCGTCTTTCTGAAAGCTAGGGAGCAGCAGGGGAGCTGGGGGGGCCAAGTGCGCCCAGCGGTGGGTCATTTTTCAGCATTCGAGTGCTAGCCAGTAGTGGTTATAGCCGTAGCCATCATTATGAGGACATTCCCCGCACTCTAGTCGCTGTCTGTCATTCCCGTAGCAACGGGAATCCATGGGAGAGCAGGTTCTCCAAAGT
>JBARVK010000161.1:0-10883 GCA_049646225.1 Nodosilinea sp. | reverse complement strand
GCCCAGCGCTGAAGACACCATCTCCATTCTGCGGGGGCTGAAAAAGCGCTACGAGTCGTACCACGGCGTTGAGATTGCCGACAGTGCGCTGGTGGCGGCGGCGGTGCTCTCTGACCGATACATTTCCGATCGCTTTTTGCCCGACAAAGCCATCGACCTAGTGGACGAAGCCGCTGCCAAGCTGAAGATGGAGATTACATCCAAACCCGAGGAGCTAGAGGGCATCGATCGCCGCCTGATGCAGCTAGAGATGGAAAAGCTGTCGCTGGAGGCCGAAAATGGGGCCGCCACCCCGGCTTCGAAGGCTCGCCTGAGCCGCATTGAGCAGGAGATCGGTGAACTTCAGACCAAGCAGCAGGCGCTCAATAGCCAGTGGCAGGGCGAAAAGCAGGCCCTCGACGCCATCAACGCCCTAAAAGAAGAAGAAGACCAGATTCGCCTGCAAATTGAGCAGGCCGAGCGCGCCTACGACCTCAACAAAGCCGCCCAGCTCAAGTACGGTCGGCTGGAGGCGATTCAGCGCGATCGCGAAACCCTCGAAACCCAGCTGGTCGAAGTGCAGACCCAGGGCACCACCCTGCTGCGCGAGCAGGTCACCGAGGCCGACATCGCCGAAATTGTGGCCAAGTGGACGGGTATTCCGGTCAACCGGCTAATGGAGTCGGAGCGCCAAAAGCTGCTCCAGCTCGAAGGCCACCTGCATGAGCGCGTCATCGGCCAAGACGAAGCGGTGGAAGCCGTGGCCGCCGCCATTCGCCGCGCCCGCGCCGGCATGAACGACCAGGGCCGCCCGCTAGGGTCGTTTATGTTTATGGGGCCGACCGGGGTGGGCAAAACCGAGCTGGCCCGTGCCCTGGCCGAATTTCTCTTCGATACCGAAGATGCCCTGATTCGCATCGACATGTCGGAGTACATGGAGAAAAACGCCGTGTCGCGGCTGGTGGGAGCCCCCCCCGGCTATGTCGGCTACGAAGACGGCGGCCAGCTCTCCGAGGCGGTGCGCCGTCATCCCTACTCGGTGGTACTGCTCGACGAAGTCGAAAAGGCCCACCCTGACGTATTTAATATTTTGCTCCAGGTGCTCGACGACGGCCGCATTACCGACTCCCAGGGCCACCGAATCGATTTTCGCAATACCGTCGTGATCATGACCAGCAACATCGGTAGCGACCATATTCTAGATCTGGCCGGCGACGACGATCGCTACGACGAAATGCGTACCCAGGTGCTCAAGGCGCTGCAAAAGCAGTTTCGCCCCGAGTTTCTCAATCGTGTCGACGATTTGATTTTGTTCCACTCTCTGCGCAAGAGCGAGTTACGCAAGATTGTCGCCCTCCAAATTCGTCGGGTGCAGCGCCGCTTAGCCGGTCAGACCATCGGCCTGGAGATTGCCGATGCGGCGATCGACTTCATTGCCCAAAGCGGCTACGACCCGGTCTATGGTGCCCGTCCCCTCAAGCGAGCCATTCAGCGGCTGCTGGAAAACCCGATCGCCACCCAGATTTTGGAGACTACGTTTGCCCAAGGGGCTACCATTTTGGTCGATTTACAGGATGGGGAACTGGCGTTTAGTCACCAAGACCCAGTGGTTCCAGAGCCTCCGGCAGCTGTAGAGGATGAAGCGGCCAGGGTTGAGTCGGTAGTGGGCGGCTAGCCGCTAAACTGTCTCTTTCGCAGTAAAATCACGTCCTCCCCCAGAATGGTTAGATCGGCCTGCCAGCGAGTCGCTAGCCACTGGAAGGTCTGGCGAGAAAAAAAGCAGATATGGGTGCGATCGCTCTTGTAGTGCCAGCGAGCAAAAGCCGCATCGTCGCGGGAAAGCTTGGTCATGACTCCCAGCACGCCGCCGGGCCGCAGGCAGCGCCATAGCCGATCCAGTTCCAGGCGGGGTTGGCTCAGGTGTTCGACCACCTCAGTGGCGGTAATAAAATCGTAGGGCCGATCAAACACAGCGACGTTGTCAGCGTAGAACGAGTCGTAGATCGTCACGGTATGGCCCGCCTCTTCAAGCATGACCGAGAGGGTTGGTCCAGGGCCAGAACCAAAGTCAAGCCCCTGGCTTTGTGGAGCCAGGCATTGCAGTAGAGGGTCGACCAGGCGACCCAAAAAGCGCCGGTAGCCCAGGTCTTGGCTATGGTTTTGGTGGCGATCGTATTCGGCTTTTTCGGCCTGGGGTGACAGAAAGCTGTCGGGCAAGACAAAGATCAGGTTACAGCACTGGCAGCGGTAGTAGGCACGCGGACCATAGGTTGATTTAGAGGGGTAATCGCGGTAAATTTCCTGCGCCTGTTCACCCGCGCATAGAGGGCAGCGGTGGTTGGCCCAGGCCGGTTGATCAGTATGGCCAGCCGCATCCATCGCTGCTTTTGTCTATAGGTGTTTGCAGCTTACCACTGCGATGGGCTGGGGTCGGGCGTAGCAGCGCTGATGAAACCGGGATTGTAGCCAGAATTGACGGCACGCCCTAGGACTATGGGCCGTATTGCCTGGCCAATTTGACAATTTTTACTTGGAGAAAGTCAAAAATTTCTGTAACAAATTTGTCAACTTAATTCTTATATCAGGACTTTTTAACCTTCTACGGCCATAATTCGGTCAACCCTGTAGTGCATTGGTTTCGTCAATGTTTGAAATTTAACGATTAATACTTGGAAGGTTCTCATGCAACTACGTTTTCTCGGTGCAGAATATGCTCGCCAGTGGCCTAGTATTGAAACCCACGAAGGGGAAATTGCCGGTAAGTACCGGGGCGTAACTTGGAATAGCAGACACCACAGCGCCTCGGCGGTGGCACCCACTAGGCCCGTTACGCTGCGATTTATGGGCCGTTCCTATCAGGCTCAGGTATAGTTAATCACTGGCTTTTGATAAGTTGGAAAAAACCGGCGCTAGCCGGTTTTTTTGTGATCTGTTCTGTCATTTCAGGTGCAGGGTTTGAGGAGTAAGTTGGGCAATCTAGAGCGATCGTTTACGATCTATAGGCCGACCTGATCGACGGAAACCCATGGTGCTCTCCTCCCCGTCTGAGCCGATTCCCATTGGCTTACTGCACTCGCTGACCGGCACCATGGCCTTCAGTGAAATGCCCCTGGTCGATGCTGCCCTGATGGCGATCGCCGAAATTAATCAGGCCGGTGGCGTACTGGGCCGTCCCCTAGAACCTGTGATTCGAGACGGCGGCTCAGACCCTGACCAGTTTGCAACGATGGCTCGGCACCTGGTCGAGGTCGATCGAGTAGCGACTGTATTTGGCTGCTGGACATCGCTCAGCCGCAAATTCTTGCTGCCTGTCTTTGCAGCCCATCGTGTGCTGCTGTGGTATCCCGTGCAGTACGAGGGATTAGAACAATCTCCCTGGGTGTTCTACAACGGTTCTTGCCCTAATCAGCAGGTAGAGCCTGCCCTCGAATGGCTGTTGAGCCAGGGCAAACGGCGAATTTACCTGGTGGGGTCAGACTATGTATTTCCCCGGGTGGCCAACAAAATTCTCAAGGGTCAGCTGCACCACTCAGGAGAGCTAGCGGGGGAGGCCTATACGCCCCTAGGAAACACTGACTTTGCAGCAATTGTTCAAGAGCTGCTGCGCCTTCAGCCTGATGCCGTGTTTAGTACCCTCAACGGCGACAGCAACCTGGCCTTTTACCAACAGTTTCAGGCGGCAGGGCTAACCCCCGACCACATGCCGATTATGGCCATGAGCGTGGCCGAGACTGAGATGCAGCGCATTGGCTCCGCTGCGGTTGGCCACTACGCCTGTCGTAGCTATTTTCAAAGTCTAGATACGCCCGCTAACCAACGGTTTGTAGATCATTTCAAGCAGCGCTACGGGGCCAACCGAGTGACCAGCGCTCCCATTCAGACCGCCTACACCCAGGTTTACCTGTGGCGACAGGCTGTAGAGCAGGCCCAGACGGTGGCCAGTGAGGCGGTACGAGCGGCCGCCTACGGGCAGTGTTGGCCATCGCCCAGCGGTGAAGTGTGCTGCGAACCCAACCACCATCTGCAAAAAGAATGCCACATTGGTCAAGCCCAGGCCGACGGCCAGTTTCGCATTGTGTACTCCAGTCCAGGCCGGATTCAGCCGCTGCCCTGGCTGGGGGTGGAGGCTGCCTCGTTTCCGACCGCCAATGTAGTGATCGAAATGCTGGGCGAAGTCGCGCACGGTGTGCAGTACAGTTGGGAGCTTGAGCAGCAGACCCGTCGTTTAGAAAACACCATGGCTCAGCTGCGCCAGGAGGTGAGCCAGCGGCAGCAGGCCGAGGCTGCTCTGACCGCCGCCAATGCCGAAATTACCAGCCTCAATCAGGCCCTCCAGGCCGATAACACCCGCATGAGTGCCGAGCTGAGCGTAGCCCGTCAGCTCCAGCAGATGATTTTGCCCAAGCCCGAAGAACTGGCGGCGATCGCCCACCTGGATATTGCCGGATTTATGGACGTGGCTGAGGAAGTGGGGGGCGACTACTACGACATTCTGCATGACAACAGCCGACAAGACAGCAGTAGTTTGGTCACCATCGGGGTGGGCGATGTCACTGGCCACGGGCTGGAGAGCGGCGTGCTGATGATTATGGCTCAGACCGCAGTGCGCATGCTGCGAGCCCTGAATGTGACCGATCCGGTCGTTTCCTTTAGCGCGCTCAACCAGGTGGTGTACCAAAACCGCCTGCGGATAGGATCTTTCCGCAACCTTTCGCTGGTGCTGATTGACTACCAGGACGGCAGGCTCTCTATTAGTGGCCAGCACGAAGAGGTAATTGTGGTGCGCGCCAGCGGCACCGTCGAGCGCATCGACACCTTTGATCTCGGCTATCCAGTGGGCCTAATAGACAATATTTCAGCTTTTATTGCCCAGCACCACGTCGATTTGGGGGTGGGCGATGCCGTGGTTCTCTACACCGACGGCATTACCGAAGCGGAAAACTGCGATCGCACATTTTACGGTCTAGATCGCCTCATTCAGGTGGCGCAGCAGCACTCGGCTGAGTCGGCACAAGCGATGCGTACCGCCATTATCGCCGATCTGTACGGTCATATTGACGGCCACACTATCTACGACGACATCACGCTCGTCGTGCTCAAGCGCAAGGTGTAAGACATAACCCGTGAAGCCCCCGATGCCACCGATATCCAGTAGGCCAACCTGTAGGGGCAAACGGTGGTTTGTCCTCAGCCAATCGGGTGTAGCTCTAGCTGCTATTGCTTTTAGCAGTTCGCCGAAACTTTTCGCCGCTGGGTCTGGCCCGGTCAACAACTGCCGGAGGTCTTTCTCGCCCCCGCCCCAGGCTGCTGACTACCGAATCTAACGCCTGCCGTCACGCCAAGGGTGCGGTCGTCGGATATCGCAGGATAAACCAGGTAATTATCCACCCCGAACTTTAGCCCGAGGCGAAAATAGAGGGGTCAATCTCGTGTTCTAAGCAGCGGTCATAAATGCGGCGATAGTAGGGCAGCAGCTCGTTTACTGTGGCTTCTGAGGCTTCAAGGTTTGGCAATAATTGCCGATGTAGCTCACAAATTTTGGCAACAATTTGCTGTTCGTCGATGGTTATTAGGCGGCTATTTTCCATGACGACAGCACCATCGACAATGACCAAGTCTACAGAGCCACCGGTTTCAGCATAAGCAAGCTGCCGCAGCGGATGATTGAGCGGCACAAAGGGCATGCGATCGCACCGATAGCCCACCAGATCAGCGCGGTAGCCCACCGCAATTTTGCCCAGGTCGCTACCGTGGCCAAAGGCGTTGGCCCCGCCAACGGTACCGCAGTGAAAGGCTTCTTCAGCCGAGACCCATTGCTCTGGCGGGTCGTGGGGTGATTTATTGAGCAGAGCGGCGGCCTGAACGACAGAGAGCATATTGACGCTGTCGCGAGAGCCGCAGCCGTCGCTGGCCAGGGCCACGTTGACGTCAGCCGAGAGAAAAGAGCGCAGGGGCATCGACCCACTGCCCAGCTTGAGGTTAGACAGGGGGTTGTAAACCGCACTGGCCCCAGCACGGCTGAGGGTTTCAATATCCTGAGGGGTTAGCCAAACGCAGTGCTGAAGGGCTAAACGCTCAGACAACACCCCCAAATCGTCTAAATAGTCGACCATCGAGCGCTGGTAGAACAGCTGACCGGTCACCGCCTGCAACCGGGTTTCGAGCAGGTGGAGAATCATCGGCAGGTCGTAGGTTTCGGCCAGGGCGGTCAGTTCTTTTAGAAATGAGGCGGTACAGCGCTGGGGGGCCGAAGGGGCGACCACATACCCAACCCGATGCTGGCGCGGATGGCGGGTTTGGGCGAGGTGGTGAGCAATTTCTAGCAGGCGATCGCGGTTAGGTGCCCCCTGCCGATCGAGGGCCTGACGCTGGGCGACGGGCATTTCCTCATCGAAGAAGGGCACCGCCCGGTAGAAGGGCAAATCGTAGAGGCTGACGCTGACTAAGGCCCGCAGGCCGATATCATCGTAGGCGCGAAACACCGCTTCAATGCAGTCCATCGAGAGCTGGGGGGCCTGGTTCACGTCATCGACCACAAAGGTGGTGCCCGTGCGCAGAGCTTCGATCGCCCCAATCAGCGTGCGTAGATAAACCTGGTCGGGGGTGAGGGCAGGCGGTGGCACCGGAGGGCGGACAAAATGCATCCACAGTTCCAGGGGCAAATTATCGAAACGCCCCTTGTGGAAATGCTCGTGGGAGTGAAAATGGCCGTTGATTAAGCCGGGGGCCACGAGCTGATCGGTGGCGTCTACCACCGTACAATCGGGGGGATGGGCCAGATTAGGCCCCAGGGCGGTGATCATACCCTGCTCGATCACAATATCGGTGTGGGGTAGCGCCGGGGCATGGGCAGAGGGCAAAACCAGGGCGTTTTTAACGATCAGGTTGCCCGAAGACGTAGGTACAGCCATGGAACGGTGATAAACGTCAAATGTCGTCTAAACAATTGTCTAAATAACAGAGCGATCGCGGCGGTAGGGTTTGGCATAGACAGGGCGATCGCAGGGTAAAAACTGGCCCCGCCCCGCTGTGGCGGTGAACTGTCCCTGCTGGTACACCACCTCGCCCCGGGAGAGCACCACCTCGGGCCAGGCTTGCAGGGTCATGCCCGCGTAGGGGGTGTAGTCAACGTTATGGTGCAGACGATCGTTGGTGAGGGTGCTCGACTGGTCGGTCTGCCAAATCACCACGTCGGCATCGCTGCCAATGGCGATGGTGCCTTTGCGCGGATAAAGCCCGTAGAGCTTCGCCGGGTTGGTGGCGGTTAGGGCGACGAAGGTATTAATATCAATTCGCTCCTGCAGCACGCCCTCAGAAAATAGCAGCGGCAGGCGGGTCTCGATGCCCGGTATGCCATTGGGCACATACTTAAACGATGCCTGGGTGCCCTGGATTTGCTTTCCCAACGGGTCGGCGTAGCGAAAAGGGGCATGGTCAGAGGAAAACACCTGAAACACCCCATTCACCAGCCCATCCCAGACAACCTGCTGGTTGGCTTTATCCCGAGGCGGGGGGCTACAAATGCATTTGGCTCCCTCAAAACCGTGCTCACCACCCAAATCCTCCTCGGTGAGAAACAGGTACTGGGGGCAGGTTTCGCCGTAGATTCTGAGGCCGCGATTTTGGGCCCACTGAATTTGCTCGATCGCTTCGGCCCCAGACACATGCACGATCAAAATGGGCACATCCACAAGCTCCGCCAGGGCGATCGCCCGATGGGTGGCCTCCCGCTCAACCAGCATGGGCCGAGAGGCGGCGTGGTACCGGGGCGCTAGGCGACCTAGGCGCTCTAGCTGCTGCACCATCCAGCCAATACAGTCCGCATTTTCAGCATGGATCATGACAAAGGCTTGCTCCTGCCGGGCCAGGGCTAGCATATCGAGCACCTGGCGATCGTTGAGCTTGAGGTCGTCATAGGTCATGTAAATTTTGAACGAGGTATACCCCAGCTCAATCAGCTGGGGCAGCTCCGTCTCTACTACCTCGGGGGTGGGGTCTGACACAATCAGGTGAAAGGCATAGTCAATCACCGGCTTGCCGTCGGCCCGCCGATGGTAGTCGGCGACGGCCTCCTTAAGCGAGCCGCCTTTCATCTGGCAGGCGAAGGGAATGATCGTGGTGGTGCCCCCACAGGCGGCAGATACGGTGCCGGTATAGAAATCGTCGGCCATTACCGAGCCGTCAGACATGGGCTGGTCGAGGTGGCAGTGGGCGTCGACGCCCCCCGGCAAGACCCACTGCCCAGCGGCGTCGATCACCCGATCGCCCTCCAGGCGATCGGCCAGGGCTACAATGCGGCCATCCTTGATACCCAGGTCGCATTTCATGATGTCTGTGGCCGTGGCAACCGTGCCACCGCGAATCACCAAATCCAGAGTCGTCATGGTTAAAATCCCCTCAGGGCGAGCTGGGCCATCCCCGATTTCATACTTTGGCAAATCTGCTCTGTTTTTTATTTACAGAGCCTTTCGCAAGTCGTCGGCCTTAATTCACCCATAGACTGTATACAGAAATAATGATAGGAACTGTATAGCCAGCTACGAAGTTCTGCGGCGTTATTTTCCCCGAATAGCGTTGCTCAGTCCTGTTCTCAACTCGATTGGAGCCATGATGAAACTACTGTTGGTCAACAGCAACTCCACCCAGGCCGTGAGCGATCGCATGGTGGCGACCGCCCGCACCGTCGCCGCCGCCGATACCACCCTTACTGGCATTACCGCCTCAGGGCATGGGGTGATTCGCTCCCATTTTGAGTTTGTCGAAGCCGCCGTGCAGACGGTGACGGCCCTCAAAGCCCACGCCTCTGGTCATGATGCCGCGATCATCGGCTGCTTTGGCGATCCGGGGCTGAAGGCGGCCCGTCACGAGCTGGCCATACCTGTGGTCGGCATCGCTGAAGCCGCCATGCTGAGCGCCCATCTGCTGGGGGGCTACTACAGCATCGTCACCTTTGGTGCGCACAACGCCATGAATATCACCAACCTGGCCCGCGACTACGGTCTGCACACCCGGCTGGCCTCCGTGCGCATTGCCGACATCAGCTATGGGGCCATTCTGGCCGATCCGAACCAGGCGATCGCCGCCTGCCGCGCCGCCTGCCAGCAGGCCCTAGACCAAGACCATGCAGACGTGCTGATTTTGGGCGGTGGGCCAGTCACCGGGCTCTCAGCCCAGCTAGCCACCGACTTGGGCGTGCCCGTGCTCGACGGCGTTGCCTGCGCCACAAAACTGGCCGAATCCCTGGTGGCCTGCGGCTACACCACCAGCCGCCGAGGGCTGTACCAACCCTGCTAAACCGGCGGCTCTAGCCGACAGCCATCGCCCAGCTGGGCCATCACCCAATCAGCTATGGCCAAGAGATGCCCATCGGCCCCCCGCGCCCCCACCAGCTGAATTGCCAGGGGCAGCTGGTTTTTGGCCCGGCCGACCGGAATACTCAGCGCGGGCACTCCCAACAGCGTCCAGGGGCCGCAAAACTTAAAGGAGCCGGTGTTGTGCAGCCCCTCCGGGGCTGGCCCGGTGGTGACCGGGGTGACCAGCGCATCATACTCCGCCCAGAGCGGCGCGAGGGCAATGCTGTAGTCCACTACGGCTTGTCGAGCTACCCCATAGGCCAGGCTGCCATAGGCGCGGCCCCGCTCAATGACCTGTCGCAGCTGGGGAGACAAGGCTTCACCGTAACGATCGTAATCGGAGCCATGGTTGACCGCAGCGCCACAGGCCATCAGCACATCAATGGTGGCCAAATACTCATCCCAGGTTGAGGGCATCGAGACGTCGGCTACGGTTGCCCCGGCCTGGGCCAGCCGCTCTAGGCTGTCGCCTAGGGCGGCTTGGGCCTCGGCTTCTACCTCATGCCAAGCGGAGGTGCGCACGAACCCTATGCGAGGCGATCGCCCCCGTTCGGGTAGATTGCTCGACACCCCAGCCCCCCAACAGTCTGGGTCGCGGCCATCGGCACCCATCAGCACCGAGCAGAGCAGGGCAATATCGGCCAGGCTGCGGGCAAATACCCCCACATGGTCGAGATCGCGGCAGACGGGCATAACGCCAAACCGAGAGATGGCACCAAAGCTAGGCTTAAACCCCAGCACCCCACAGTAGGCCGCCGGTCGCAGCACCGACCCCCCGGTTTGGGTGCCAATAGCGATCGGCACCATGCGATCGGCCACCGCTGCCGCCGAGCCACTAGAGCTACCGCCGGGAGTATGGTTCAGAGCATGGGGATTCTTGGTTTTACCAGCTCGGGCCAGGGCGTACTCGGTAGAAACCGTTTTGCCCATGATGACGGCCCCGGCAGCCCGCAGGCGCTCTACCACTGCGGCATCGTAGTTGAGCTGCTGACCCGCATGGATGGGAGTGCCCCAGCCAGTGGGCATATCTGCCGTAGCGCAGATGTCTTTGATCGCCACCGGAATACCGTGGAGAGCACCTAAGGGGGCACCAGCAGCTCGGGCCTGGTCGCAGGCGATCGCCTGGTCAATCACCTGGTTAGCATCCAAATACTGCCAGGCGTCAACCACCCTTTCCCGTTGATCAATGCGCTCTAAACAGGCTTGGGACAACTCCAGCGATGAAATGTTGGCCGCCGACAATTGAGCGATCGCTTCAGTCGCAGTCAGGTGATAGAGAGTCATAAGGTAAAAATACTTTCAGGTCAAGCATACGACCATACAAACGGTGGAGCTGTACTGCACGCAAACCGGCTCCGTTCCGAATACATTTGCGAACGTAGAATACACCTGCATACATCTACATGTTGGCGAGCCTAATGACTTAGGGATACATGATTTTAATCAACCTATAAATAGTGTTTATAGTCGTTCTCAACAGGGTGCATCCCAGTCTTGCAAGACTCACCTTGAGAAGTAGCCGTTGAGATACGCACACCGCTGATGGAGCAC
>JBARVK010000160.1:0-2165 GCA_049646225.1 Nodosilinea sp. | reverse complement strand
ATCTACGAATTTGCAAATTTGGGATGTACCCCTTAAGAAGTGGCGATAGCGATTGGGAACAGAAGGATTGTCCAGTTTTTGGCTGTGGTGACGTTCTTGTTGCCGAATGGTCAGATTTGAGGTCATGAAACAATGCAGGCGATGACAATACGTAAAGGGCACGCAATCACTGATATTGACGAATTGTCGACACTTTAAGTTTCAGGTAAAGATGATATCGCCATCAGAGGAGGGCTAGGTGGGTCAGGTTTTATCTAAACCAAATGCCCCCTACACCTTTAACTAGAGTAGGGGACGCTGAGGTTACGGGTGCCAGATGGTGAGACCTAATCCAGGCTAGCTAGTTAGCCTGGATTAGGTCTCTGTACTCTATGGGGCTTAGGTTTATAATGTGCCTTTTGTTACTGCCTGACGAATCAGCTCGAACACGGCCCGTATTCCCATTGCCTCTCCGCCTTCAGGACGACCGGGCAGGGTGCGTATGTTCCAGGCCATCAGGTCGAGGTGCACCCAAGCAATGTCAGGTCGGGTAAATTCCTGCAAAAACAATGCGGCGGTAATCGAGCCGCCGTAGGAGTTGTTAGAGATGTTCGAGAGATCGGCTACGGTGCTGTCGATCATGGCTCGGTAGGGCTGGTGCAGAGGCAGTTGCCACAGGGGATCATCGACCGACAAGCCGCAGGTTAGCAGCGCGTTGGCCGTTTCCGGCTGATTGCTAAAACAGGCCGGTAGCTCGGTACCCAGGGCAATGCGGGCAGCCCCGGTGAGGGTAGCAAAGTCAATCACTAGCTGAGGGGCAGGGTCTTCGCAGACGGCCTCCCAGAGGGCATCGGCTAGTACCAGACGACCTTCGGCGTCGGTATTGCCGACCTCGACCGTGAGGCCCCGCCGTGAAGGCACTACGTCGAGGGGGTGAAGAGCATTGCCGGCAATACTGTTTTCGACCGCGGGGATCAGCACTCTCAGTCGCACAGGCAGCTGTAGGCCCATAACCATCTCGGCTAAGCCGAGGGCATGGGCGGCCCCACCCATGTCTTTTTTCATTAGCTTCATCCCCGCGGCGGGCTTGATGTCTAGGCCACCCGTATCAAAACAAACGCCTTTGCCCACTACAGTGACTCTGGGCGCATCGGGGTTTCCCCATGTCATGTCGATTAGCCTGGGGGCCTGGGCCGCAGCGCGACCTACGGCGTGGATCAAAGGATAGTTTTGAGCCAGCAAATCGTCGCCTGTAATGACGCTCAGGTTAGCGGTGTAGCGATCGCACAGCCGCTGCGCCGCTGCCTCTAGCTGGACTGGGCCCATGTCACCAGCGGGAGTTGTCACCAGGTCGCGCACCAGGGTAGTAGCGGCGACGGTGGTGTTGACGTAGGCCGCATCGGCCTGAGGGGGCGGCACCAGTTCGGCCATCGCAGGTGCCGATTGGCGTTTGTACTGGGTAAAGCTGTAGCGCCCCAGGCACCAGCCTAGCCAAAGCTTGGTCGCGATATCGGAGGGCCACTCGTCAGCCAGAGTATAGGTGAATGGGGGTAGGGCTTTAGGCAGATTGCCCAACGTCCACGTATCGACGGGGTTGGGTTTGCCAATGAGAACTTTGGCTAAGGCACCAGCTGCGCCCGGTACGAGGCAAAAGGTGTTGGGATTAGCCTCAAATCCAGTAGCCTGAGCCCAGGTCTGGCTATCGGTGTGGTCTTTAGCAAGGTCGGTCTGATTTACTAAGTAAATAGGAATTGGCGTTGGCAACGGTTGTCCTCCGGGAGTGGCACCCAAATCAATCAGTCTATCGAAGTTTTGGCCTGGGGCGTAACGCAGTTGTTTCTAAACAAGGGGCAGGGGAGAGACACTGGAGCTAGAACTGAGCGAACTGGTCTGGCTGCGGTTTAACCCTGTGAACCTAACCCTCAGGTGCCTGGCCATTGCCAATAGCGATAGCTAGAGTAGGCCATAGTCAGCACTCCGGAGGCGATCGCCGATTCGTCGGCCTCAAACTTGGGGTGGTGCAGTGGATAGTTGACGGCGCGATCGGTAAAGCCAACTCCCAGTCGAAACATGGTGCCGGGGGCGTGCTCAAGGTACAGCGAAAAGTCTTCGGCCCCCAGCGATGGCTCGTGAATGAGTTGTAAATACTCGTCTCCTAGGGCCTCGCTGGCGCAGCGGGCGGTGAG
>JBARVK010000159.1:0-1828 GCA_049646225.1 Nodosilinea sp. | reverse complement strand
GTGTGATGACGTTCAGGGCTATATTTTTTATCGCCCGCTGCCCGCCGTCCAGGTCTCGGAGGTGCTGCGGCAGGTCTCCAGGCCACCATAAACCCCACCCCACTAGTGTTCTGTTAAGCTTTGATGTGTAGGTTGGGTGGAGTGCCAGCGGAACCCAACAAAGGCTTGCTGCTGTTGAGTTTCACTTCGTTGCACCCAACCTACGCGAACCCTAATTTTTAAGTTTGACGCTGCACTAGCCTAGTTTATTCACGATGGGTAAAAGAAGCCAGGTCTTAACCAGGCTAGCCACAACTCTATCAGCCCGGATCAGCCTGCCCCTCTCAGGGTAGCGGCCCAAGGCGCGACAGGATCGATCGCCGGTTGCGAACGGCACTGACCAAGGCATCGCCCCCGAGACCACCGACAGTAACCGCCGCTAACACGGCTCCTAATTGGCGGTTGCTGTCGGCTGCAAACAGGATGACGACAGCTAATACAAGGAACAATAGGCCAATCGCAGCAGTAACCCATCGGAAAGAGCGCGATCGCATACCCTCAGGCCGTTCAGGTTCTTTCATAACTGGACCGACATGGCAAGGTAGTTGCCTCAACATATCCGTATTTTACCAAGATTAGGCCACCAGTTCCCGGCCACTGCTAGCGTGGTCGTACCTTCTGCCTCAAGCATCCGATATTCACGACCTTCGGCAACTCTAACGTTTTCTTGAAGTGTCCTTTGCAGAACAGGACACTTGCGCCAGGTTGCCTGTACAGCCTTAGCCGCCGCTAACGGGAGGGATGAGCACCACTTCGTCGCCGTCGTGCAGAAGGGTATCGTCGGCAACAAACTGAAGATTGAGGCCCAGGCGAGTGCGATCGCGCCAGGGTTCCAGCTTTGGGTGCTCGGTAAGGGCGCGATCGCGCACTGCCCCCACCGTCGCCCCAGGGGGAAACGGCCACTGCACCTCAGAGGTACCGTAGGCTTCCTGGTAAATGGCAAACAGCTTGACGGTCACGGTAATGGGGGTGGTCACGGGGGTGCGATCGCTCCTATTCATTCACGTTTGGGTTGGCGCTACTGGGCGACATCTACCCCAGCCAGCCGAGACACCACCGTTTGAATCGCTGGGGCAAATACCTGGAGTACCGGCGACAAAATTACCACACTTCCCGCCGTAATGATGATGGTGCGCGCCGTGGTCAAATTATCCCGCTGAAACTGAAAGAAGCGCTCATCCCAGCGCTCTACCTCCGACTTCAGCTCCTGACGGCTCTGCTCTAGTTTGTCGTTCAGTGCCTGGCGGCTTTGTTCCAAGTCGCTTCTCAGCGCAATAATTTGCTCAACAACGTCGCTCAGAGTGGGTTCGCGATCGGGGGTTGTAGTCATAAGCACTCCTATAGCTCAAATTTTAAGCCAAAGCCTCCCTGGTATGCAGAGAACGCTGTAGCTTAACGTTCCCAGCTCGGTTTCAGTATTGGTAACGTTTCCCCTGCGCCAGCCAGGCTCAAGCCATAGTAAAGCTATCCGAGTTTGGCTGAGGCAACCCTATGACCCGCTCTGCATTCCCGTTACTGCGTACCCATCGTTCGGCGCTGCTGGCGATCGCCCTGGGAACCACCCTGCTTGGCAGCTGTGCCGAGGTACCCGAAATGGTGCTCCGGCAGGAGGCCATGTCTACCGAAGCCGATATGGCCATGGGCGGGGCTACACCCCCGGCGGCAGAATCAGGAGCGGCAGATACCGCTAACCGGAGCGGTGTTACTGAGCCAGTCCCCAGCGATATTGGTCAGCCCACGCCCCAGCTCGTCAAGCGGGCCAGCCTAGTGCTCGTGCTCACCGACCTTG
>JBARVK010000158.1:0-6461 GCA_049646225.1 Nodosilinea sp. | reverse complement strand
AGCCTGAGATTGGCAATCACCGGCAGCTCCAGCAAAAAATCTGCGTTTAGAAGTCGTTTCGAAAAAAACAGAATTTCTAAATTTTCCACCTCGCCAGAGACCGGGTTGAGCCGGGCAATCATCTCATCGCCAATTTCCTCAGACTCTTGCTCCGCGTAGGGCGCGCATTTGTTGATGTAGAGAATATCGCCCACCTGGTCATATTGAAAGACTAGCTTTTCTCCCATTGGGTCTCTCCTCCAGCCAATTTACGAGCGGTATAGGCGGTGATGATCCAATGCCTAGAGGCAGCTACATCACTAATGGTCACAACCACCAGATAGCGCCCGGTGCGAATTGAATCAAATCACTTGGAAAACAGCAGGGCAGTAGGGTCGCGATCGCTGCCTCGCACCTGGTCAGGATCCGCTAGAGTGTGGGTTAGCTGCTCCAAATAGTCAGGCAACGTACCCGGATGACTCCCTGCGATGTGGGCTTCCCGCTCATCTGACAGTTCTACAGTAGCGCCCAGGTATGGGCAGACAAATAAGCGAGTCATAGACCTATCGTAACCTCAGTCGCCAAAATTCCTGCCGTTAGCAACTGGGCTTTTTGAGTCGCAACGGCACTTAACCAACATGGTTGGTTGCAATCCTGTCGTTACGAGATAACTGAGCTAGCTGAGGACAGCGTTGTCAAAATAGCCTTTACCTGGGTTTGATAATCAGCCTCGGTCAAGGCTGGGGTGCTGTTCTCTACCGCGATCGATTCATCTATTTCAACCCACGATCGACAGCCGCTGGAGCGTTTGTGACGGGGCAGCACCAGGGGTGACTCTAGCCGATAGGCCCGCAGCAGCAGGGCGTACAGGGGGCGATCGGGCTGCCAGCCCAGCCGCTCGGCCACAAACGGCTCGTTCCACACCAGGTGGGGCAGCAGCGGAGCCACCTCTGTTTCGGCCTTGAGCACAACGGCGTGGGTAATTTTCGCCCAGCCCTCAAACGTCACCCGATCAGGCTGATCAGACGGTTCCGGCTGGGCCAGGGGCCGAAACTGCTCCTTCAGTAGATTCAGCTTTTGATGTTCAAAGGTGGGCAGCAGCAGCACCTCGCGGGCCGCCAGGGAAAACTGGCCCTGAGCTTCACGAATGCCGCCCTTGCGCAGCAGCAAAATGGTGTCACCTTGCAGCAAGGCGGTAACGGCCACCTGCCATTCTTTCAGAACCCACGACACCATAGCTAATCGTCTCCATAGGTTGAGGATGAATCCACCCCTGCGCCTCACAAGCGTTTAGGTGTCTAGGGCTAGGTCATCCCAGTGGTTAATGACTAGGGTAGCGCCAGGCAGGGGATGTCGCCCCCACGGCTCCGATACTGAGATAAAGCCTGCGGCCTCCGCCTGCTCTGCCAGGGCCAGATCTGCCCAGCTGTCGCCCACAACGAGAGTGTTGGAGACTTGGACACCGAGGCGATCGCACAGCTCGAACAGCAGCGTTGGGTCTGGTTTCGGTGGATCCTCTGGCCCCGTCCCTCGCCAGTCATGTACCCAGGGCTTGAGGTCGTAGTGGGTCAAAAATTCCTCGACGTAGGCTGGGCTGTCGGACGACAGAACCCCCAGCCTTAGGGGACTCTGGTGCAGCCGCTCTAGCATAGCGGCTGTGCCCTCAAACGGTGGTGTATAGGCGGCTTTGCCGTTGCGGGCGGTATTCACAGCTGCAAAGCACTCGGCCACCAGGGCCGCCATTTTGTCGCGCGGATATCCGGCCTGCACCAGGACCTCGACGGCTCCCTGCCGATTGGCCTCGCGGGTTCCCGCCGCCATTAACCCGTCGGGGTCAAGGCCCTGGGGCGTCACCCCAAAGCAGTTCAGCAGGGCCTGAACGATGTCATCGCTGGCCCCCGCCGCTGTCGCACAGGCCTCGGCCCGGGCCAGCGCGGTGCGGTGCAGCAGTGGGTGAGAGTTGGCCAGGGTGCCGTCTTTGTCAAATACGATCGCGTCTACATTAGCTATTCGCTGCTGCCCACACTGCACCCAGACCATGCGTCTACACTCCCAAGCTGAACGAGATCTGCTCTAAATTCCCATACTTATGGCTACAACGTCTGCCTTGGTCGTACAGGCGTACGCCACGGTGAGGCCATTGTGGCGGCATTTTAGTGAACGGGGCCTAAAAAATCGCTGGGGAAAATTTAGCTTTCAAGCTCACCCACTATCCTAGATAATGGGTAGGTTTTGAAAAATAAGCTAAGTCTCACTATGCGCACCCACTACTGCGGCACCCTGCGGGCCAGCGACATTGGCAGCACCGTTACCCTGTTCGGCTGGGTCGATCGCCGCCGCGACCATGGGGGCGTTATCTTTATCGACCTGCGCGATCGCACCGGCGTTGTGCAGATTGTCAGCGACCCCGAGCGCACCCCCGCCTCTTACCCCCAGGCCGACCCGCTGCGCAACGAGTACGTGGTCAAAATTCAGGGTCGGGTGAGCCAGCGCCAGGAGGGCTCGGTCAACCCCAAGCTGCCCACAGGGGAAATCGAGATCTATGCCGACACCATCGAACTGCTCAACGCGGTACGCAAACCCCTGCCCTTTCAGGTCTCCACCGCCGATTCTGAATCGGTGCGCGAAGATCTGCGGCTGAAGTATCGGTATCTCGATCTGCGGCGCGATCGCATGGCCCAGAACCTGCGCATTCGCCACGAGGTGACCAAAGCCATTCGCCGTTTCCTAGAAGACCAGGAGGGATTTTATGAGGTTGAAACCCCAATTCTGACTCGCTCCACGCCGGAAGGGGCACGCGACTATCTGGTGCCCTCGCGGGTCAACCCCGGCGAATTTTACGCTCTGCCCCAGTCGCCGCAGCTGTTCAAGCAATTGCTCATGGTCTCAGGGGTCGATCGCTACTACCAGATTGCCCGCTGTTTCCGCGATGAGGACCTGCGGGCCGATCGCCAGCCCGAGTTCACCCAGCTCGACATGGAAATGAGCTTCATGACCCAGGACGAGATTCTGGCGCTGAACGAAGCTCTAGTAGCCCATATTTTTAAGGCTGTGAAAGGCGTTGATATTCCCCTGCCGTTTCCTCGATTGACCTATGCTGAGGCGATGGATCGCTACGGTACCGACAAGCCCGACACCCGCTATGGCCTGGAGCTGGTAGACGTGTCTGACCTGGTCAAGGACTGCGGATTTAAGGTGTTTTCTGGCGCGGTGGCCGATGGCGGCATCGTCAAGGTGCTGCCGATTCCCAACGGCAACGACCAGATCTCCAATGTGCGGATCAAACCGGGCGGCGATGTGTTCAAGATCGCGGCGGAGGCGGGGGCCAAGGGCTTAGCCTACGTGAGGGTGCGGGCTAATGGCGCGGTGGACACCATCGGTGCCATTAAGGACAACCTCAATGCCGACCAAATGGCGGAGCTGCTGCGCCGTACCAACGCCAACGAGGGCACCCTGCTGCTGTTTGGGGCCGGGCCAACCCCGATCGTGAATGCCACGCTGGATCGGGTGCGCCAGGCCATCGCCCGTGAGATGAACCTAATCCCCGAAGATGCGCTCAACCTGCTGTGGGTGACAGACTTCCCCATGTTTGAGTGGAACGCCGATGAGCAGCGGCTAGAGGCCCTGCACCACCCCTTCACCGCCCCCCACCCAGAGGATGTGGACGATCTCAAGACCGCCCGCGCCGTGGCCTACGACATGGTACTAAACGGTTATGAAATTGGCGGCGGCAGCCTGCGGATCTACCAGCCTGAGGTGCAGAGCCAGGTGTTTGACACCATTGGTCTGTCTGAGCAGGAGGCCCACGACAAATTTGGCTTTTTGATCGAAGCCTTTGAGTACGGCACCCCGCCCCACGGCGGCATTGCCTATGGCCTCGACCGAATTGTCATGCTGATGGCGGGCGAGGAGTCGATCCGCGATGCGATCGCGTTTCCCAAAACCCAGCAGGCCCGCTGTCTGCTCACCCAGGCCCCCTCTAGCGTGGATGAGGCCCAGCTCAAAGAACTGGCGATCGCCTCCACCTACGACCCCGAAGCCGACGAGTGAAGTTTGGATTCAGCGATCGGCTCCTGCTTCCCCTGATTCTAGAGTGCTCGTCCTGCGGTTTACTGGGAGCTAGCGGTGGTTGCTGCTCAGCCCTTTCGTAGCCTACTTAGGGCGATCGCGGATGATTTAACTTTGACCTGAGATCTGGAGCTACTCTGGCCAGGGACAATCCCGACAGAAACGATGTGCCATCGGCGGTAATTCATGCCAACCTATGGGGTTACATAGATTTACCGCTTGGAACACACGCCATGGATACCTCGCCTCATGGGGTCACCCCCTTCACTCAACGTCTGCATCCCCTGGGTCAGCCAGGGGGTCGATGGCGCTATATTCCCTGGGTCGTCGTCGGGAGTTTAGCCGTATGCTGTCCGGCGGCTCTGGCTCAGGACGCTAACGTCCCCAATCTTCAAGTGGCCCTAGACACGGTGTGGGTGCTGGTGGCCGGGTTTTTGGTGTTCTTTATGAATGCTGGGTTTTGCATGCTTGAAACCGGCTTCTGCCGCAGCAAAAATGCCGTCAACCTGCTGGCCAAAAACCTGATTGTGTTTGGCCTCTCGACCCTGGCCTTTTGGGTGGTGGGCTTTGGCCTCATGTTTGGTGACGGCAACCCGCTGTTTGGCGTCTCGGGCTTTTTGCTGCAAGGGGCCGACAACAGCCCCGCTACGGGGGAAGCGTATCGGGGCACCTTTAGCGCTCTGAGCTGGGCCGGGGTGCCGCTAAACGCCAAGTTTTTCTTTCAGCTGGCCTTTGCGGGCACGGCGGCCACGATTGTGTCGGGAGCCGTAGCCGAGCGGATTAAGTTTCTGGCTTTCTTTATCTTTAGCCTGCTGCTGGTGGGCATCTCCTACCCCATTACCGGCCACTGGATCTGGGGCGGCGGCATGTTGTCTAACGTAGGGTTTTACGACTTTGCCGGGTCGACGGTGGTGCACTCCGTCGGTGGCTGGGCGGCGCTGATCGGGGCAATTTTGCTGGGGCCACGGCGGGGCCGATTTCAGTCGCGCCCAGTGGCTATGCCAGGCCACAACCTGAGCATTTCGGCCCTGGGCTGTCTGATTCTGTGGCTGGGCTGGTTTGGGTTCAACCCTGGCTCTACGATGGCGGCCGACCCCTTTGCCATTAGCCACATTGTAGTGACGACCAACATCGCCGCTGCCCTGGGTGGCCTGGCGGCCACGGTTACCTCCTGGGTTTATCTGACCAAGCCCGACCTGTCGATGATTATTAATGGCGTGCTGGCGGGATTGGTTGCCGTAACGGCATCCTGTGCCTACATTACCCTAGGCAGCGCGGCGCTCATTGGCCTGGTGGCGGGCGTGATCGTCGTATTTTCGGTCACGCTGCTAGACGGGCTCAAAATTGACGATCCGGTGGGAGCCATTTCGGTACACCTGGTGTGCGGCATGTGGGGCACGCTGGCTTTGGGCTTGTTTAGCGTCGCCCCAGAGGTTTACCCCTGGTACGACCAAGGGTCTGGCCCTTTGGCCGGATTGTTTATGGGCGGCGGCATTCAGCAGGTGCTAGTGCAGCTGTTAGGTATCGTCGCTGTAGGGGCGTTTACCGTAGTTTTTAGCCTGGTGTGCTGGCTGGTGCTGCGGGCAACGGTGGGCATCCGAGTCTCTGAGGCCGAAGAAATTCAGGGTCTGGATCTAGGCGAGCACGCCATGGAGGCCTATCCCGAATTTCAGATCGGTCGGTAGCGATTTTGGATGGGGTTGGGTTTACGAAAGTCCAAAAGCTAAGATCGCTAGACAAAGTGGTACGGGGGCAGCGGTTCGCTCAGCAGCAGGCTCCAGTGGGGAGCCTGCGATCGCCATTCGTCTACACGCTGGGGCAGGCTCTGATCATCGCGATCGATCAGAATATAGACCCGCGCTTCCCCGGCGGGACTGTCGGCTTCAAGACAGTCGCAGTAGGTGCTGTAAATGCGATCGATCACCTGAGCAAGTTCAGCCTGCTGCTCTGCCTGGGCGGTTGATTGATCCTGAAGGCGCTGCTTTTTAGCTAAAAAGTAGTCGCGTCCGGTGAGGCCTTCGGCTAAAGGAGCTGGCTCAACCTCCTGGGCGACCAGCTTGAGCTGGTACTCAGCTTTTGGGGCCAGGATCTCGAGCTTGGCGGCGTAGTCTGCCCCCTGGTTGGCCAGGTGCTCCTTGAGATTTTTGAGAGAGGCAATCTGGGTGCCAAATCGCAAGGGCAGCAATGGCGTAGCCTGGAACAACTCGCAGAGGACGCGATCGTGGCTGAGCACCGCATTTAGGAGGCGAGACTCGTCGGTTTGCAGAGTTTCTAGGTCAACGCCGGTTTCGACGACGGCGGCAATATTGTCTACGGCGATCAGCTGGGTCGGTGCAACTAGCCCCAGGGGTAGCGTGAGAGGCTGCTGCGGTCGAGGGCAAATGCTGTAGAGATAGACGGGCCCTGAGGTCAAC
>JBARVK010000157.1:0-10854 GCA_049646225.1 Nodosilinea sp. | reverse complement strand
ATGTAAATCAATGTAAACTAAGTATGACAAAATGTCAAATTTAGTTGCCTTACTTTGATAGAAGTGGTAAAGCTAAGTACCTAGGTATAGGGCTGGCGATCGCAGAAACCCTCGCAGCCCCAGGTGGACGGCCCTGCAAAGACACAAATATTCAACGCTCACCGATCGCAAAGCCTGCTAAAACCCCTAGGATGAAGGTAAGGGAATGTGCGCTAATCCTCTGCTCACCAAGGGTTCAGAGCTTTGGAGGAAGCGCATTTAACATCTACTTTGCAACCGCGATCGCTGGCCTGCGATCGCCGCTTCTACCCTTTTCTTACCTACACAGTCCATGCCATCCCAGAGCCGTTATTCCCTTGATCTGTTGACTAAAAGCTATAGTCGAGGTCAGCTTCAGTTTCAGCACCTAGACCTCCGCAGCATGTCTCTAGAAGGCATCAAGCTGCCTTTTGTAGAATTCATCGACTGCAATCTCCAAGGCGTAAACATGGCGGGGGCGTTTATGCCAGGGGGGGTGTTTTCCCACAGCTGCCTGCGCAAAAGCAAATTAAATTGGGCTAACCTAATCGGCACCGACTTTTTTATGGCCGATCTGTCGGGTGCTCAGCTCATGCGTGCAGTGCTGGCCGGTGCCAAACTGGTGGGCGTTAATTTTCAAGGGGCCAGCCTCGAAGAGGCAGTGCTAGCCGGCTGCGATCTTCGAGGAGCCAAGCTTAAAGGCGCTAATTTGCGAGGGGCTAATTTCAGCAATGCCAACCTTCAGGGGGCCGACCTGCGAGGCGCCGACTTGGCCAGGGCTGAGCTAAGCGAGGCGAGGTTAATGGGTGCCATCATGCCTGACTCAACCTATGTTGACTTTGCCGTTGAGCTATTGCCCGCTGGTTCGCATTAGTCAATACGTCGCGTTCTAGCTCTGCCGCTGGGGCGTCTACAACCAGCGGCTAAGCCCGCCCAGTAGCTGCAACCCGCTAGTGCAGGGCTACCCCCGCCCCACCAAATAACACCAGCGATAGGAAGAAGTCGACAATAAAAAGGCCCACCCAGGTGGTGACCACAGCCGAGGTCGCTGCTCGCCCTACCGATCGGCTACAGGTCGTCGTGAGCCCCCATGTGCAGCCCGCTAGGGCCACAATTGACCCAAACAGCACCGACTTTATCAATACAGCAATCAGGTCGTTAAGCACCATCAGCGATCGAACTGAGTCGAGAAACAAGCCCACCGGCATGTCATAGAAAAAGAAGGCAACCCCTGCCCCGCCTAAAATACCCACGACAAGCCCCAGCACCGTCAGCACCGGCAGCATAATGCAGCAGGCGACAACCCGTGGCACGACCAGGTAGTCGATCGGGTCGGTACGCAACACCTTGAGGGCATCAAGTTGGTCAGTTACCTTCATGCAGCCAATTTCAGCGGCATAGGCAGTACCCACTTGACCGGCCATAATTGCAGCCGTCAGAATAGGCGCAAGTTCGCGGCAAAAGGCCATTGCAAAGGCGCCCCCGAGGGCGTGCAAGGCGCCAAATCGGTCTAATTCGCGGGCGGTTTGAATGGTAAAAATCATGCCAGCGAAGATATTGGTCAAGAGTACGGGCGTCAGGGTTAATGGCCCGGCGGTCACCATTTGCTCCAGGGTGCGCTGACGATTTACCCCGCACCGCAGAACACGCATGATCACCTGCCCCCCCAAAAAGCACGCCATCACAATGTGGTACGGGCAAGATTTAGGCCGTACTGGCTGCCCTGGTCTCAAACTGGGCTGAGGGCTCAAGTTGGGACGGGCTGACTCTGTTAGCGGCAGAGAAAGCCGCGGGGCTTTGTGGTAGGCCTTAACCATGGCAATAACTCATAAAGGTAGGCGGGCAGCGGCGAGAACCAGGCCTATTGTGCCCTGCTCCAATAGGTCAGCCGATCTGAGACGGAGAAATCTACACGAAGGGGACAGGCGGGTAAAACGGCCTTCTAGACAGGCATGACTCAATCACCGAGGTAGAAGGACTCAACTCGTACTGCCTTGTAAAGGCTATCCCTGAAACCGATTGGGAATATCGGTACAAAACTGACCTCAACTTACAGAGTCTTTTAAGAGCTCTGAGCTTTCTGCGGATAATTTTCACATTCCTACGAGGACGTTTCTCCACGCCGGTCCATAGCTCTGTCTAAGTCAGTCAGCCCGTAGTACTCTGCCTGCCACACCAGAATTAGGTCTGAGCCGCTAGAAGCCGCAGCAAACACTACATTTTGTTTTTAGTACAGAAAACAGTACAAAAATGGGATTGTCATGGTACATTTGTACCAGCAAGTCAATGCGGTCTCTCTCTTGGCCGGAGGAGTTAGCTCAAGCCTTGATTGTGCTGGCATGTGACGGTGGTTTTTGCTCAGGTTTGCTCTTCTTTGGAGTACAGCGCGGTGGATTTACAGAGCATTCAAACAAAGCTTATTCATAGAGTGAACGCCTTCGGCCAGAGCGAGGGCAACGTACAGGTCGATTGGGCTACTAGCCCGCCCCCCTCCGACTCTGGCGGGGTTGAAGGAACCCGTCCTCGAGCAAACTTTTCAGCGGCGGTCGAAACCCTGAAGCGGCGGGCTGACCAGAATGAAGACGGGAATGGTTCTATGGCTGGCTCAGGCGGAGCTGTAGAGGGCTTCACTCAGCAGCTCAACGCCATAGCCTACAAAATCAATCAACTGTCGGTAGAGCAGGAGCGGGCGATCGCAGAAATGCAGGTGGTTCAAGCTCATCTGGTGCAGATTTATCCCCGCGCCGATCACCGAGGCCAGCCGCTGACGCCGCCTTACCTCGATAGTCAACGGGCCGTCATCGCATCAGTGGAGGTAGACGGTTGGGGCAATGTGGTGCTGGCTTATCGTACCGTTGCTGCCAATGTACTGCCCCCAAATGGATCAACCCGCCGGTCTAGGACTAATCAGACCTACCCACTCGCTGATTCTGCGCGCAGCCGGTTTACCCCTTCCCCAGCTCGCGGCGTTTGGAATTCTTTAGTGAGCGATGTAGAGACTCTGGGCCATGAACCAGTTCATCTCTTAGCCCACCTAGGCCGCACTCTTTGGGAGCTGGGGCTAGATGTTGCGCGTCGGGCTATGCCCAATCCAGCCAGACCGCAGCTAGCCCGTCGGACTTCGGGTCAGCGGCCCCGTGGCGCTGGCCCGAACCGCTCAATCGAATCGCTTTCCCTAGTGGACAGCCTGTTGTGGTTTGGGGGTGGGGTCATCGGTCGGCTGGCCTTAAATTTGCTAATCGGGGCTTTCCCGGCGTTGTGGTCATTGGCGGTAGCCGCCATTACCGCCATGACGGCGTATGCGCTTTACCGGGCTACTCTGGCACCTAAATTGACCTTTGGACCAGCTCTGCGCGTGGCATTAGCTGTGGTGGGGTTAATCGTGGGCGGACAGCTCTAGAGCCAATTAAACCCAGGTAATTCCTTTTTTTGTTGAGGTTCAAGGAGGCAGATTATGGTGTCGATGTATCGGTCTGGGGGTGGTTTTACCCTGGCTACGGCCAAACCGTTTATTGCCGGCGGCCTCATGCTGGTTATTGGCCTGCTGGCCTTCGACGATCGAGGCCCGGGGGACTGGCTGGCCGCAGCCCGGCCCAAGGCAACTCCGGGTTGCGAAAAAATAGTGCAAAGCAATGCTCAACTCAGCCGTGAGCAGTTGGCCAAACTTTTGGTAGTCCCTGAGCGCGACCCTAAAGAAAACGTGCGCAAGGTTGTCGCCGAACCTTACTGTAGCCTGCCCCAGCTCCAGGTGAGGTCAGGGGTGGTCTCGGAGCGAGAGGCCTACCCGATGGCCTGGGATCCGTCTGTTCAGCTAGTCATCCTTTACGAGAATGATGAATATGCTGGTTATCGCTTTCGGTTCCAATAGTGAGATGGCGATAGTGGATAGGACTGGTTGGGGGCGATCGCGGCTGTTAAAGCGACCTCTGGTCGGGGTGCAGCGGGTATGGAGCTTGCCAGCCCCACTGGCGAGAGTTGTCATCAGGCTGGGTATGGGCCTGCTGGTAGCTAGCCCCATCGGCTGCCTCAGTCTGACTCCAGTCGTGCCCCGGCAGATTGTGTTGAAGCAATCATGGGAGATTGAGTCGGGCGATCGCGTGGCTGGGCAGGTGGTCACGGGGAGTCTGGGTGATATTTCGGTGCAGTTGCGAGGGACTCGACTGCGGGCTCCCTTTGCCGGACAAGTCGAGCTGGCAGCCAAGGGATTTCACTGCATTTATTTTTCTACTCCAGAGATACCTGCCTATCTATTTCGCTACTGCGGGGTTAGACAGCCTCGCCTCGGCCTGGTTCCGGCTGGGGCCGTGATGGGGCACGGACAGCAGATCCACTTTGCCACCCTGCGCCGTCAGCCCGATGGGGCATGGGCCATCGTTGAACCCTCTGATCGCGTGCTCGAGCAATCCCTTACCCAGCCGCCGCCAGCCCTGCAATTTTAGCGGCCAAACGTCATGGCCACAGCACTTGACTCACTGACTCGTGCATAGCGATCGCATCCTTTGTCTTTTGTATTGCCACCTCTTACCTACTCACTTTGCCCCATGAAGATTTACCCAAACCTGCTAGCGGCCAGCTCTCTACTGGCGATCCTAAACCCCTCGGCGGTGCGCGCCGCCGACGGCATACTCAGCTTTGAGCTTGCCCCGCCCCAGTGGGCCGAAACCGCTGCTGCCCCGGAAGCGGTCGTTACGGTCGCCGCCCCCGATCCGGCCAATCAGCCTCTACCCATTCCTACTCGGGCGGCCCATCCTCCCATGCGCTACCATTCACCCCAGCAGCTGCCGGCTGGGGTTTACCGGCGTGGGGTAGCAGTCGCCCTCAACGATAGCTCTGCCGCTGCCCTGCTTCCCCCGGCGCCGCCCCTGCCTGAACCTGCGATCATGGTGGCAGCGGTTTCACCTGATCCCCAGCCAGCCTCCGAGCCGGAGGCAAAAGCAGAATCCGAGTGGCTGGCCCTAGACTTTGCAGTTGAGCCATCAGCCGCCGTCGTCGCGATGACAGAGGCCAAATTAGCGGCATCTCAACCTAAAGCCGATCCATTACCTACCCTGTTTGAGGGCAATTCCGACTCATTGGTAGCCCGAGCCGTGGGCAGCGCCGAGGGTACCCGTACCCCCAGTGGAGCGATTAATTCGGCCTATTTTGGCCACACCGATCCTGGCAACCGAGTGTGGAATATGGGTACATTTTCTTACCAGCACGGGGCTAAAACCCCTGAAGAAGCTGACCAAAAACAGCTAGTTCGCCTGCAAAATCAGGGGGATGTGCTGCGACGACGAGCGGTTCAGCATGGCCTTAACTTGACCTTGGAAGAAACGCTCAATGGCCTCGACCTGGCCAATCAGTCTCCCCTAGCCGCCATTGGTCGGGTGGGCTACATTGAGCGTCTAGCCGAGGCCAAAGCTAATGGTTTTGAAGGGTCTGAAGCTATTCTGGTCGCCCGTACCCGGTCCTATATCAACCCCAATACAGGGCGGTGGAATGCCCCTGGGCTGGGCAATACGGAGGTTAGTATTCGGCGGGATCAGCAACGGCGCGCCAAAGCCGTCGCCCAGGCGATCGCCGCCTACGAAGCCCAAAATCCGCAGCTAAAGGCCCAGGCTTGGACGCTGACTCCCAGCCCTGCGCCTGAGACCCTAGTTGCTGGAGCCGACACTCCAGCAGAATTGGCCGATGACTTCCTCCAAAGGTGGACTTCTTCCAGTGACCCGGTAGCTCAAGCTGAGCCTGCGAATGACTCGTCCCTTGTGGGTCAAGCACCAGCGGCAGTGACTCAAAACGAGCATGCCCCTGACCTGAGTGCTGCTGATCTTGCTACCGATCGCGGTCTGGCCAGCCTGTGGCAGCTCACCGTGGGTAAACTGTCTACCCTGGGCCAAGATGACCAGGGCGAGTCAATGCCTCAGGCCGCCTCTCTAACCGGGGTTTTGTTCAATTCAACCGCCAGCGAGGCCGAACCCCAGGCCGCTACCCCTGCCCCTACTGCTAGCGATACCCCAGCGGGGGCTGAACCAGCGGCGATCGCACCGCCCAGCTGGAGCGAAGTGCGCGAGGGGAATCAGACCTATTCTGTGCCCTCAGTGAACCATGGGGGTATTGCTGGAGCCTTTCCCGAGTCAACGGTCTACGTTCCCGAGGCACCTGCTGAGCCAATCGTTGCCGCATCTTCCCTGGCTGAGGCGGCTGAAGCCGAACCTGCTGCCGAACCGGAACTCCAAGCCCCCGCCGGTGATTCTGACCAGACGGTCTCCGGTGCTGACTTGCCCACCTTGGCAGTAGAACCTGCCGAGTCGGTTCAAGGAGCTCAAGCTCCTGAGCCGGATGCAACACTTCTGCTCCCCGCGGCGGGAGAACCCTCCCAAGCTGATCCTGAGCCTGCCATCAAAGATGGGCTGAACTTTGACAAGGTTGACGCCGTGCAAGGGCTTCCCCCTGACCTCTTGCAGCGAGAGTTTAGCGAGGCCAATTCGGCAGAATCGGTTAATGAGACTGGTAATGGACACCTTAAATACTGATCCAGGCTGGACCGCTAAGCCCGAAGATCCTCTACCGAGTCAAGCTCCCTAACCAGCGGCCACGGGAATCACGGGTTTGCTCTGTCCTAACCCAACTAGCTGTGGCTATGTTTTCTGAGAAGCGCCGTGGCCACGACCTAGTTGACTAACAAAACATCAGGCGTAGGTTAGGTGAAACGCAGTGTTCGCGCAGCGTCTCCAGAGGAGAAAACCCAACAGCAGTCACTTTGTTGGGTTCTGCTAGCGCGCCACCCAACCTACACAGTAGTAAGCATTTCACAGGTTTTGTCAGTTAACCAGGGCCACGGCTGTATCACTGCCGAAGGTCAGGCAGTAAGGGGGGCTGAGCAGCCAGTCTATCCAAACCGATGGAGTTAAACTTTGGTTTTCGGGTTCTGACCACCTTGACTGGAGGGGATTAGCCCGTCATCGTTGAGCATTGCACCGTTATAAAGGCCCACCGATCGAGGCACTGGAGTCAGCTAGTGGTTCACATAAATGGGCCTTTAGTACCCGATGATTTTGATAGGGGCTGATTGGGCATACTTAAAAGCATAAGAGTAATGACACCGTCTACCGTTATAACGGTTCGTTTTGTCAGCTTTGCACCATACTTATCGAAGTAAAACCTATATAAAGATTAGTGGATCGTTCTCAAGAATGTAATGCTACGCCTTGAGTGGCCCCTAGCATTAAAGAATCCTGAATATCACTCGCTAGGCCTATGTCGAAGCCCGACACCTCTGCGCTGCCCACTGATTTTTCTGTCCTGGACATGACCAGTGGCAGCGAAGCCGTTGATAGTCGCCTCAACGTCGATCAGATGCTGTCGTTGATCGACAGCATTTTGCCCTTTGAAGCGTGCTTGTACCACGAAATTATTCCTCTCTCGGTAGAGTCGAGCTGTTTGCACCTGGGCATGGTTAATCCTGGTGATGCGGCAGCTGTTGACTACGCCCGCAAGCAGGTTGCGTTCATCCATTGCTCGGTGGTGTCGTGGCCTATTTCCTCCGACTGGCAGCGCAAAATGCTCTCCAAGTATTTGAGCCATGCAGCCCGCACTAAGACCCGTTCTCAGGCTTCAGACAGTCCGCAATCTGCCCAGGCCATCCCATTCAATGATGAGCTTTTGACCTTTATCGTCGATAGCCCCGATCATCTTGAGAGCGATCGCCCCGCCCAGGCCGCTACTCCTGCTAGCTCTCCCCTTCCCACCCCGACAGTCTCAGCCCCTCAACCAGCCGCTCAAGTAGATCCATCAGCAGATTCTCAACCCCTGAGTCTCACTCTTAATGCTGCGCTAGGCCAGATCCCTATAGAGCAGCTCCATCGCCTACCGCCGCCGCAGCTGACCCAGGCGCTGCTGAGCCGGGTGCTCGCCGAAGGCATTGGTCGGCTCTACCTGGAGCGTCGGCCTAAGCAGGGACGGGTGCTTTGGAGCAAAGATGGTGTCGTGCAGGCTGCCCTTAGCGATCTTAATCCTGATCAACTGCAGGGCGTTATTAACGAACTCAAACGCCTGACCCATTTGCCGTTGCTGCCCACCAGTCAGTCTAAGCAGGTTGATATTGAACGACTGCATCAGGGCGATCGCGTGCTGCTTCGCCTACGCTTAATGGCCGGCACCCATGGCGAAGAAGCTACCCTCCAGGTGCTGCGTGGTGCAGCCCTCAAATTTTACGAGCAGCAGCAAATCCGACAGCTAGGCGAAGAGGCCCTAGGTGTCGCCCAAACTCTGCAAAAGCGGATCAGCGCCATTCGCCATCGGTCCCAGCAGGCGTTAACTATTGAAGCACCATCGGCGCGCACCCTCGAAGACCTGATGCAAATACTCAAAACTATGGAAAGCCAGATTGAGCAGATTATTGAAACCTCTGCTCAACCGAACCAAGTCAAGCCATCAGATCGCAGTGGACTTTCCCGTTCAGCTAGATCTATCAGTCCGATTTAGCGTTCCAGGCGCTCGTTACTCGACCGAAGTTGAGCCTAAATTCGTCTAGGCCCAGCCGACTGCCGGGCCGGCCTTCATCCCACGATGCAGAGAGCACGCCGTAGGTTAGCCCAACGACACCTAAGCCAAAACAGCCCAGAGTGACCATTAGCACAAAGTACGATGGCAGCTCGACGACCTGATTGACCACTAGGTAATAGCTAGCTACAAAGGTCAGCAGGCCCGACGCCGTAGGAATGCCAGAAAAAACCAGCATCCGGCGCAGCATGCGGTTGCTGACCTCTTCCGGAATACTGGCTGATTGGCTAGCGGCTTGCTTAGGTTTCGCTGCCTTTTTCGCGGCTACCGACGGGTTAACTGCGCCTTTAGCCGGAGCTGGGGCCGACTTAGGCGCTTTTGACGCTTTAGCAGACTTGTCAGCCCCCTTGCCAACGGGTTCAAACGGCAGACGCTTGCGGGGAGATTCCGGGGCCATAGGGTTACACGATCACAATACCCAACACCGTAACCTAGCTAAGGCTTCTTCCTTAGCCACGAATGCCCAGCTTTTGAATCAGTGCCCGGTAGCGTTCAGAGTCTTGCTTTTGGAGATACGCCATCAAGCGCTTGCGGTGACCAATCATTTTGAGCAGGCCACGGCGAGATGAATAGTCTTTTTTGTTCTTTTGCAGGTGAGCACTGAGCTGGTTGATGCGATCGGTGAGCATGGCAATCTGCACATCGGCAGAGCCAGTATCCGTTTCGTGCACCTGATAGTCGGAGATCAGTTCCTGCTTGCGCGCTTGCAACAGAGTCATGGGACAGACAGCTTCTCTAGAAGGATTAATTTGACCAGGATTTTTCACTATAGCACAGGGGTCGCCGTGGTTATCTAATCCGTCTCGGGAAAGGGGGTGTTCACAGGATCAATTACAAGATTCCTCGAATTCTGGCGGTATAGCGCCAGCCTAGGCTGGCGCTTCATTGGCTTAGCCATGCGATCGCCTCTCGTACCCAACTTTCAGGATCCGCCGACTTTTGCAGGGCAGAGTTTTGGCCCACCGCCTGAAGTGCCTTGAGAATTTCGCTCTGGCTGTATCCCAGTGCCGTGAGGGTAACCTCAACCTCTTCGTACAGGGTTGGTACTGGCCCAGCACTGGGCACTAGACCTATCCCCGCCTGGGTTTGCCAGTCTTGTAGCTTGGTTTTTAGCTCTAGCACCAGACGTTCGGCGGTTTTATTACCCACCCCCGGCGTGCGCGATAGCAGCCGCGTGTTGCCGCTGACCACCGCTTGAATGAGCTCGGCCTCACCCAGGGTATCGAGCATTGCCAGGCCCATTTGAGGCCCAATACCGCTAACGCTAATTAGTAGCCGAAAAAGGTCGCGTTCCTGGCGCTGGCCAAAGCCAAACAGCACCGCCTGGTCTTCGCGAAAATAGAGATAGCTAAATAGCTGTACCGTTTCTCCCAGGGGGGGTAGGAGGGCCAGCTGCCGGGCAGGTACTTGCAGGTCATAGCCGACCTGGTTGACATCGAGGGTGACCAGAATTTTGTGGTTGCCAGGTTTTTGAATATCGGCCAGCACCCCCTTTAGGTAGCTGATCATGGGTCAACGGCAGGCTTTTTGGGGGAGCGAGGGCGGCTTGGCGGGCGATCGGTACCAGTTTCAGAGCGAGTATCTGTAGGGGCTGCATTGGGGGACGGACTCTTGCTGCCCTTGGGCCTCTGGACAGGGGCAGGCGGGGTAGGTTGCAGGTGGCTGCGACCGTTTTGAACAATTCGCAGCATCTGGGAAAGCTGTTGTTCTACGTTGGAGAGCACCTGGTCAGCATAGTCATCAGCCTCTTGATGAATCATATCTTGCTCGGCTAGGGCCTTCTGCCGCAGAGACTCCCATTCGCGCTGGGCCTGAATTTGCATTTGCTCGATATCTTCCATCACCTGGGTGCGTAGGCTGTCGCAGTCCTGCTGGGCCTGGGTTTTGATTTGTTGAGCCATTTGCTCCGCCTGCCGTACAATACCCAGTTCATCTAAAATTTGGGCGGCCTGTTGCTCCGCCGCCGCAATCAGCTCTTGAGCATAGTGTTCGGCCTCAGCGATTAAAGCGCTGCGCTGCTGCAAAATTTGCACCGCTTGGCGAAAAGCTGGAGGTAGGTCAAGGCGAATTGCATCGAGCTGGTCGAGCAACTGATCCTCATCGACTAGGGTACGACCGCTAAAGGGCACCCGAGGGCTGGCTAGAATAATTTCTTCTAGCTTATTGAGGTCCTGCTGAATATCAATATCGCCAGGGCTGGGCAGGGCTGTCCCCGCCTCTGCTGCCTCTACCGACAGTCCATGGGTTTGGGTACCGATGGACTGGGCACCGCGGGGTTGACCACTGCGGGAC
>JBARVK010000156.1:0-2264 GCA_049646225.1 Nodosilinea sp. | reverse complement strand
GCCCAGCGCTGGGCCAGGGTAGCTATGTCGGTGCTAAAGTCGAGGGCATCCTGAGCCGTGACCGTCATAATCAGCCGCTCATTGACCTGGAGGGTAGCCAGATTGCGATCGCGATCGACATTGACCGTGACGCGCCCCGTGTCGGTATCCTGGCTGAGCAGAGCGGCAATGCGGCGGTTAATCTTCCCGGCCCGATCGCTGGCGCTGGTATCGGGCAGCCCGCCTACCTGGAAAACCGGCTGCCCCCGCACGACCACATCGGCAAAAAAGACCTCCTCGGCGGGGGCGGTCGTCTGGGCGATCGCCGCGCTGCCACCGTGGAGAGAGAGCCCGCCCAGGAGCACCAGGACTAGCCCCAACCCAAAGGCCAAAACCAGCTGTCCCCGTCGCCCCTGCCAGGGGAAGGCTCGCTTTACATCAATTCTGTCGCAGAGCATCCCCTGCCGAAGCCGTTGCCCCCTTAACCACCATCGATCCTGAGCCATACCCACCCGCCAGCTAGACCGTTTCCATTCAATCCCATAATCTAGCCCCATGGAAAACCAATTCCCTGATGCGCCTCCTCCCACCAGTACCGCCAGCCGACGGCTTTTAGTGACTGGCGCGAGCGGCTTTTTGGGCTGGCCCCTGTGCCGCGTCGCCCAGGCCACCTGGCAGGTGGTCGGCACCTACCACCGCCACAGACCGCCCCTGCCGGGGGTGGCGCTGCACCCTATCGACCTCAGCGATTTGGACAATCTTTCCACCTGGCTGGAGACCCTGGCCCCCGACGCGGTGATTCACACCGCCGCCCTGTCGCAGCCTAACCGCTGCGAGCAGGTCCCCGAGCTTTCCCATCGGCTAAATGTAGAGGTAACCCGGGTCCTGGCCCAGTTCTGCGGCGATCGCTCCATTCCCCTGGCCTTTACCTCCACCGACCAGGTGTTCGACGGTCAAACACCCCCCTACACCGAGGCCTCCCGCCCTAGCCCAATCAACGTCTATGGTCACCATAAGGTCGAAGCCGAAACCCTGATTCAAGCCCTGCACCCTGCCGCCGTGGTCTGCCGACTGCCGCTGCTCTACGGCCCTTCCAGTCCAACGGCGGAATGTTTTTTGCAGGGCTTTGTGCGCACCCTGGAGGCTGGGCAGCCCCTGCACCTGTTTACCGATGAGTTTCGCACCCCCGCCTACGTTGACGATGTCGCCGCTGGCCTGCTGCTGGCCCTTGAAAAAGCGACTGGTCTGCTGCATCTGGGCGGCCCTGAGCGCCTCAGCCGCTACGACTTTGGCCTCCGTATGGCTGAGGTCTTTGGCTTAGCACAAGACCTGATTTTGCCGAGCAAACAGGCCGATGTCGCTATGCCCGCCGCTCGCCCCCCAGATGTGTCCTCGAACAGCGATCGCGCTTTTAACCTCGGCTACTGCCCCCGTGGGATAGTAGCAGGGCTGGCAGCTACTCGGGACTGGCCTCAGGTCTAGGCTGATGGTGCCATAGCCCCTGTGACATGCTCACGGTGAATGTAAGAGTGTTCTCATAATTGACCCTGAAACTAAGTCGCTGTGGCATTCTTTAAGTTATGTGAATCGGCCAAACCTTAAGCTGGCGGATTGCCTGTAAGTCTTGACAGCTAATTGATCCTAGAGCGTCCCATAGCCGGATTTAGACCTGGAGCCGCAGAATCTGGTGCCTCAAAAGGGTTGGTATCCTCTGTCCGGTAGACGCTTAAATTAAAAAATGTAAAGTGAATTAAACGCAGCGGTTTAGGGGTAGCCATGGTTGTCGTCCGGTGGTTTCAAAAGGCAAGGCGTACCCCGCTGGGGGTGGCTGGGGTTTTGATGGTGGGAGGCATTGCGATCGCGACAGTGGCCTGCGGCAGGTCTGTCGAACCGGCAGCCCAGGCTCAAGCTGAGCCCAGGAACCAGGCCGACGGTCCCGCCGTGGTCGACGTGGCCAAGGCTGCAGCCGCCGAAGATACCAGCCGCATTTATACCGGCACGACCCGCCCGGTGCGGCAGGTATCCCTGCGATCGCAGGCCGAAGGGCGACTGCTGGGCCTCAATGCCGACGTGGGCGATCGGGTGCAGCAGGGCCAGGTGGTCGGCAACCTCGACAGCGTGCTGCTGCAAACCGCCGTAGGCGAAGCCCAGGCCGAACTCGCCGCCCGCCAGTTTGAAGTTGCCCAGGCCGAGGCCGAGGTGGCCGATATTCGCACCTCCATTGAAGAGTCGCGGGTTCGGTTTCAGCAGGCCAGCAACGACGCCCAGCGGCTCCAGACCCTGGC
>JBARVK010000155.1:0-1832 GCA_049646225.1 Nodosilinea sp. | reverse complement strand
GCAATCTGTGATCCCCCCTGGATGTTGAGCTGCCCCGTGGTGAGCATCAAGCTGCCAGCGGCACCAACCCCCGGCACAAATAGGCCTGTATCTGGATTAAAGTCATCGGCAAGCGCTGTAATCTCCGACAGCCCTAGCAAATCGATGCGTTCCGCCGCATCGATCGAAAGTTGACCACCGTTGCCGCCACCAAAAGTATTGCTAGAGATCAGTCCGTTCTCTAGCCACAATGTTTGCGTATCAATGGCAACTGAGCCAGCGTTGCCATTACCTCGGGTTTCAGTGCCCAAACCGCTGTCTGACAGCACCTCTATATCGTTAGCCTCAATGTTCAAACTACCGCCGGGCCCCGGTCCTTCCGTTTCTGCCGAGATCTTCGATCCATTCAGCAGCCGCAGCTGTCCTGGTCCCTGCCTAAGATCTAAAAGCACATTTCCCCCGGCTGCTGGGCTAGTTGTGATAGCAAGAGCCACTGAATCATCCAGGGTCAACCGCCCAGCTCGAATCACAATACCACCGCCGCCCTGTAGTCCAGAATCGTTAAGGGCCAAGATCAAAGAGTCGTCTAAACCAACGGCTCGTCCTTGTAGCTGAGCTACACCTCCTCCCGCACCACCAGAGAAGTCGCCCACATCTACAGAGGATCTCTGCAAATCAATATCAGCTTTAGGCAGACCCTGGGGGAAAATCAGCTCCAAAGTATTGCCCAAAGCTACCCTGCCAGGACCGCCAACCGCGCCGATCTCAACTCGGCCACTTTGAGCATTTAAACGAGTGTCATTGATCGAGACAGCCCCGGTTGCCAGGGCGCTGGGTGCTGGGTTTCCTCCTAGCAATACCAGGCTTTGCCCAGCCGGTACCGATACTACGCTGCCATTCATCTGGATAGAATTCAGCGGCTGAGCTGTGGCCATTTGCTGAAACAGCAGAGCAGAAGGTGACACCGTTAACAGGCTGAGATCACTACTGGCCCCCGATACTGTAAAAATTCCCTGACTTCCAAACTCTACGCTTTGACTGGTGCTAGCCACAAATGAGCCATTAATATCCAGTTTCCCGTCAGGTCCAAAAATAATACCGTTGGGATTGATCAGGAACAGATTAAAATCAGGAGACAGGCCTCCCACCGTAATTAACCCATCAATGATGGAAGAACCGTTACCTGTGATCCGGCTCACAACGTTTCGAATCGCCCCATCATCATTCAAAAAAGTCACCGTCCCCAGGCTAGGGACCGAGAACTGACTAAAGCTATGAAAAAGATTGCTCCCTGATACCGTTCCACCAGTAATCTCAAATTCCGAGCCAGGTACCGTTGCGTCGACGACCGTGCCCGTAGAACCATCTGAAACCGGCCCTTGAGCCTGCCCCGTTCCAGCGCCCAACAGCATTCCCCCCATCAAAAAAAGTATTACCTGTAGTACTCGTGCATTGAAGACGGTAATTTTCATGACTAGGGAGTTAGAAAGATGACAAATATTTGAAAAAGAGCGACGACTAACGGTTTTGGCTATGTTTCCCAGATCAGCAGCTTCGCTATCCGGCAGGGCTAGGATGGTTTAACCTCACTCTGAAGTGTCTGGACTGCTCTACCCAGAAATTATTCAGGTCATCCGGGAAAACACAGATTTTTTCTGTAAACTCACCGTGAAGCATTGCTTTTGCTATAAAACCGCAGCCCTAACAACCCCTAAACCCTTGTGCCGACAAGGAATTTCGAGCGTTGCCGGCTTTTCAGTATAATCAACGTTACATCAGTTAACAAACGCAATTAGGCTAAGGCAGCAAGAGTAATACTAGATTTTGCCGCAAAAAGCCTCAGGGAATCGACC
>JBARVK010000154.1:0-20887 GCA_049646225.1 Nodosilinea sp. | reverse complement strand
GGCGGCCCGCCCCTGGCCCAGATTCTATATATTCCTTCCCCCGGCGACCCTGACCTCGACGCGATAGAGCAGTCCTTTAACCCGCTGCTGCTGGCTTTGCTGCAAGAACTGGCCGTCCAGCCCATCGCAGCAGCTCAGGCCAAACTTTGGCTAATCTCCCAGGGCATGCAAGCCATTGCTCCCCAGGACGCAGTCACTAACCTACCCCAAGCCATGCTTTGGGGGCTGGGCCGCACCCTGCGTCTCGAACATCCTGAATTTTGGGGTGGCCTGGTGGATTTTCCTGGGATAACTACTGACCTGGCCCTCACCACTCAGACCCTGGTTACCCATATCCTCGCCGCTGATGGGGAAGACGAAGCCGCTATCCGCCAGGGGCAGCGGTGGGTACCTCGCCTGCAGACGTTATCCCTGCCGCCGCACGAATCTGCTCCTCTCCAGGCCAGCGCCACCTACGTGATTACCGGCGGCACCGGTGCCCTGGGCCAGCAGCTGACCCAGTGGCTGGTTGACCGGGGGGCGCGGCATCTGGTGTTGCTCAGCCGACGGGGTAGTCATTCCGATTTAGATGCGGCCCTGGCGACCCTGCGATCGCAGGGGGCCGAAATCTGGGTCGAAGCTGTAGATGTGGCCGACGCCGACGCCCTGGCCCAGCTGTTGACCCGCGTGCAGCAGCAGCTACCGCCCATTAAAGGGATTTTCCACGCCGCTGGAGTGCTCGCCGATGGTTTCTTAATTAACCAAACTCCGGAGCAGTTTTACCGGGTGATGCCCGCCAAGCTACAGGGAGCCTGGAATCTGCACCAGCTCACCCAAGATCTAGAGTTGGACTGGTTTGTCCTGTTTTCGTCGATCGCGGCGCTGTTAGGGTCCCCTGGGCAAGGCAACTATAGCGCCGCCAACGCCGGGCTCGACGCCCTGGCCCACTATCGGCAACAGCAGGGCTTGGCGGCCCTCAGTCTGGCCTGGGGTCCCTGGCAGGGAGCGGGGATGGCGGTAGATCAGCAGCCAGCGGCAGAGGTCTGGAGCCAGCGCGGCATGGCTCCCTTAGCTGTTGAAGATGGCCTGCGATGGCTGACCGTGCTTTTAGATCAGCCTCTATCTACGCCCCACTTGGGTATTGCCGACATTGATTGGTCGCGGCTCCAGCGCTATTTGCCGACCGTGCCGCCCGTGCTGTCGGCAATGGCTACGGCGATCACCCAGCCTCAACGGCTTGAGAATTCTCAGGTCAGGGCTGAAGCGTCCGCTCCGGCTCTACTACAGCGACTGCTGTGGCTGAATGAGGGCGATCGCGTGACTGAACTCGTCACCTATTTTCAGACCCAGGTGGCCCAGGTGATGGGTCTGAGCGGTCCGGTACCCCTCGATCGCCCCCTGCTGGACTTGGGTATTGATTCGCTGATGACGATGGATTTGCTGGCCCTCTGCCGTCAGGATTTGCAGCTGGTGCTCTATCCCCGCGAGGTGATGGCCCACCCCACCGTGGCCGACTTGGCCCAGTACGTGGCCAGTGAGCTGGTGCGGTTGCACCAGCCCCAGGCAACCGATCCTTCAGCAGAGGAGGCTGTCGCCTCGCCTGAACCGCCTGACTTTAAGCTGCCCAGCCATCCCTGGCAGGCCGTAGCCCCCCTCGACCCCTTACCCAGTCAGCCTAACGACAGCATGATTTTTCTGCTGTCTGCGCCGCGATCGGGCTCTACCCTGCTGCGGGTAATGCTGGCCGGACACCCCGACCTGTTTTGCCCGCCGGAGCTGCATCTGTTGCCTTTCAACACTCTGGCCGATCAGCAAACGGCCCTCGGGGGAAGCTACCTACAGGAAGGGCTACAGCGAGCCCTGATGGAGCTGTGGCAGATCGACGCCGACCAAGCCGAAGCCCTGCTATCGGATTGGAGTCAGCACCAGCTGACGGTACCAGAGATCTATGGCAAGATGCAGCAAACAGCCGCCCCCCGGCAGCTGGTCGATAAATCCCCCACCTATAGCTTTGGCCTAGAAACCCTGGAGCGGGCTGAGCAAATCTTCGCGGGGGCAAAGTATATCCATTTGGTGCGCCATCCCTACGCCGTGATCGATTCCTTTGTGCGCAACCGGATGCACAAAATTTTTGACATTACCCCAGCTGACCCCTACCAGCTAGCAGAACAGGTTTGGCAAACCAGCAACCACAACATTGCTACCTTTCTAAACCGTGTTGCCCCAACCCGGCACCATCTGCTGCGGTACGAAGATCTGGTAGCTGACCCAGCCCCGGCAATGAAAGCGTTGTGTGCGTTCCTGGATTTGCCTTTTGATCCGGCGGTGCTCACCCCCTACCAGGGCCGCCGTATGACCGATGGCGTTAGAGCCAAGTCCCTGGCGGTAGATGACCCTAACTTTCGCCAGCGGGACCAGATTGACCCAGGGTTAGCTACAGTTTGGCAATCCATGCAGCTGCCTCGCCAGCTGAATAGTACCAGCCAAACCCTGGCCCAACAGTTTGACTATCCGCTGCCCCAGGAGGGGGAGCCTGTCCTTGAACAAGCTCAGCGGTCTACCCCTCCCGCTCCTCTTCCCCCTGATTACGTTCCCCTGGCCCATCTGCGGCAGGAACACATTACCCTGCGGGGCCGGGAGAGCTGTATTTGCCACTGGGGCCCCGAGCAGGGGCCTAAGGTTCTCTGTCTCCACGGTATTTTAGAGCACGGTGCCGCCTGGGATGCTGTAGCCGATACCCTGGCTCAGCAGGGGTACCATGTCATCGCCCCCGACCTGCGGGGGCACGGTCGCTCGGCCCATGCCGGACCCGATGGGGGCTACCAGCTGATGGATTTTCTGGGAGATATGGATAGTTTTACCCAGGCCCTAGCCACCCAGTCGCCAGTCGTTCTGGTGGGCCACTCTATGGGGGCAGTGCTGAGCGCGGTGCTAACCAGCCTGCGGCCAGAGCGATTTAGCCGTTTGGTGCTGGTCGAGCCGGTGGTGCCCGCCGCCGCCAAATCCGAGGACACCCCAAGTCAGCTGGCGGCTCACCTGGACTACTTTGCTGCGCCACCAGACCCTGTGGTGATTCCCTCTCTAGCGGCGGCGGCCCAGCGGATTCGTGCCTTAAAGCCCAGCTTGTCTGATGGGGCGGCTCAAAAGCTAGCGGAACGGCTGACTCGTCAGGTTCCTGGGGGGCTGTGCTGGCGTAGAGATCCACGGCTGCAGGCTCGGACGGCCTTGAGCCTGGGCGGTGGTCTAGTCGATCGGCAGGGCTACGGCCAACTGCTGCAACACATTGCCTTACCCACAACGGTCGTTTTTGGCCGTCACAGCCAGTTCAATCGGCCCGAGGACCTGGCCTTTCTCAAGGAGAATTTATCGCTGGCGGTGCCCCTGACGCTACCGGGGGGCCATGACCTCCCCACAGAAACCCCGGTGGACTTAGCTGATATCATTCACCGTGCCATTGAAAAGGAGCATCTCTAATGTCTGCCCTATCGAACCTGGCTGTGCTGTGGGAAATTCCCATGGGGCTTTTGTCGTTTGGATTTTCGAGGGGGGTGAAATGGACGCTGACGTTGATCAGCCGTTACTACAATCCAGCAGACACTAAGGCTAAACCCGAATGGCAGGTGGTATCGACCGATTTCCTCAAATCGCCGATTAAGCTGCTGTGGACCATGAGCCGAGCCCGATGGAACCTGCACTCGTTAATTGCGATCGCCGGTCCGTTTACCCTGCAATCGAGCCTTACTATCGACCTCAGCTCCCTGTGGAAATCGGCCCCGTCCTGGACAGCGGTGGTTTATAACTTAAAAGGTTATAAAACAATTACCAGCATTGGCTCTCTAACTGTGGCCCCGGATCAACGTACTGCAACCATCGACCTCCCCCCTGGGCGCTATCTAGTAGGCCTACGTCACTACGACTGGCACAACCCGGTTGAGCTACCGGCGATTTTGGCTGACGGTGTTCCGGCTCTAAGCTCTCAAGCCCTAGAGGCCCCTCCAGAATTCAACCAGTTTTATCGCCAGGTGGCCTCTCGTCGAGGTCTGTTGTATAGCTGCCTTAACTTTTACGTCTATCCTCTATTGCGCTGGCTCAAGTGGCTGCCAGAATCTATTGTCAAACCAATTTTTCTTCCCGTACCCAACCCCGAAACCCACTTTTTTTATGGCGCTCTGAACCAGGACGAACAGCTCACTATCGATCTGCCCCCTGATCTACGTGACAGTCATAGCCTGTACTTCAGCCTTTACAGCCGCGACTGCTTCCCGATGGACTGGTACCAAATCACCAGCGATCGCCACACGACCCAGCCCTTACCCGAACAGGGCGTCTATATTCTGCGGGTGCATCCTAAAACCCTAGAAGCAATGGGAGAGGCTAAGCCTGACATTCAATTTCTAGCAAAGGGATAACGTTTAGCCAGTCAGGCTTATTGTCCGCCCACAAAGAAATGCGTTAAAGACCCTAATCGTTGCCCACCCCCCTATCAAGACAAGACCTAACAAATATGAAACTGAACCAGTATTCAAAACTCACAATTGCTTCTCATCTATTCGGGCTAGTGCCGCTGGTTATGTACCATGTTGGCTCGCTGCTCGTCTTTGCGACAGGCTTATCGTGGGGGTCTATCTTGTGGCTTATTTTGTTATATTTCAGCCGTGCAATATCGATAACCGCTATCTACCATCGACTAATTACCCATAAATCCTATCAGGCTCCCGATTTGGTTAAGTGGGTGGGTTGTATTGTGACAGCATCAGCAGGTCAAATGGGGCCAAGCTGGTGGAAGGGTCACCATTTGGCTCATCATCAACATACGGATCAAGAGTTAGACCCTCATTCTCCTTACGCTCCAGCCCAGGGAATCAGAGGATTTCTATGGTCTCATGGAGGTTGGTTGTTCTCTCATCGGTACTTTCCTGCCAAACTGCCGATAGATGTAGAAAGTGACAAGGTCTTGATGGCCATTGACCGTTTGCACTTTATTCCTTTCTTTGCGCTTGGGGCTATCTCCTATGCCATCGGCGGGGTTGAATATCTTGGTGCGTTCTTCCTCAGCACGACGCTGTTGTTCCACAGCACTCAATCTGTCAACTCTCTAGCTCATATTTGGGGAAATCAGCCTTTTATTACTGATGACCAGAGCCGAAATAATTGGTTTGTGGCCGTCCTAACCGTAGGTGAGGGCTGGCACAACATGCATCATGCCTTTCAGTCATCTAGTCGGCAGGGCATTACCATTCGTAATCAACAAGTCGCTTATCTGCCCGATCCGACTTTTTGGTTTTTAAAACTGCTGGAGTTTTTAGGCTTGGCCTCAAATCTGAGGGTACCGTCGGAATCCGAACTGCTGGCCCGGTCGAAATCAGCCAGCTTGCAGCCCTCGCCAGTGCCAACTATGGGAAAGCCAGGACGACCGTAAAGACCGCCCTCTGTTCGGTTCTCCCTCAGTCGAGGACGGGTGATTGGCCTCAGCAACCGGTCCCCAACTTGGTATTCTAGGAGACGAACAGGAGCGTTTTTTTGAAATTTAAAAAGAACGCTTTGCATTTATAGAACATGCCCTGGTCTCACCCTATATGTTTTGGTCATGGCCCCACCCGAGCGCAAGTCGATTTTGCTGTCCTTCGAAAAGCCCCTGGTTGAACTAGAGGCTCGAATTAACCAAATTCGAGAGCTAGCGGAAGAAAACGATGTCGATGTCTCGACCCAGATTCGCCAGCTAGAGGCTCGGGCTACCCACCTGCGCCAGGAAATCTTCGCAAATCTGACCCCGGCCCAGCGGCTGCAGGTGGCTCGCCATCCCCGCCGCCCTAGCACCCTCGACTACATTCAGGCGATTACCGACGAGTGGATTGAGCTGCACGGCGATCGCGCCTCGGGCAAAGACGACCCCGCTCTAGTGGGCGGCGTGGCCCGGCTGGAGGGTCGGCCCGTGGTGATTTTGGGCCATCAAAAAGGGCGCGATACCAAAGACAACGTGGTCCGCAACTTTGGTATGGCCTCGCCGGGGGGCTATCGCAAGGCCATGCGGCTAATGCGCCACGCCGATCGCTTTTCGATGCCGATCATTACCTTTATTGACACCCCAGGGGCTTTCCCTGGCTTTGAGGCCGAAGAAATGGGTCAGGGCGAAGCGATCGCCTACAACCTGCGAGAAATGTTTGGTCTTTCAGTCCCCATCGTGTGCACCATCATTGGCGAGGGGGGCTCCGGTGGTGCGCTGGGCATTGGAGTAGGCGATCGCCTAATGATGTTTGAGCACTCGGTGTACACCGTCGCCAGTCCCGAAGCCTGTGCCGCTATCCTATGGAAAGATGCTGGCCGTTCTGGGGAAGCCGCCGAGGCTCTGAAAATTACCTCCTGGGATTTAAAGCAGCTCGGTCTTTTAGATGTCCTGCTGCCCGAGCCCGTCGGGGGAGCCCACGCCCACCCGATTGAAGCGGCTGATACTCTCAAGCAGGCGCTAATTCAGCAGCTCGATGAGTTATCTCGGCTCAGCCCAGCGGCGCGCCAGCAGCTCCGCTACCAAAAATACCGGCAGATTGGCGTCTTTGCTGAAGCAGCTTAGGGAACCCTAGCTTCAGCCGTACAGCGCTACTGCGTCGTTTTTACCTTTCAGGAGGAGTTATCCAAAATTCGCATGAGGAAACCCCGATTCAAAATAGGGATCTCATCGGAACATTACCGTGCAATGCCCCTGCAAACCGGGGATAACCCAATGGGATTCGGTATTAATTGCCTATTCATCTATCGGTTGGGGGCTAGCGCTAGGCTAGAGATGCATGGGTACTAGAGGGCAATTATGTTAACAAACTGTTTACATTTGTTAACATAGTTAATAGGTTGGGGTTAGGCCCTCAGATGAGACGTCTTTGGCTCGGGTAACCCTGGGCAATAACCTCCCAGCGTTCATTGTCGATAGGTACTTACTTTTGCAGACTTCTACGTTTCCTGACCTGCCGCGCCGCGCCCTGGTAACCGGAGCTAGTCGTGGTCTTGGCCGCGCGATCGCCAATGCCCTGGCCAAATCGGGGTACGACGTCGCCATTGTCAGCCGTTCCCTAGACTCGCTCCAGCCGGTGCAGGCAGAATTGGCAGCCTGCGGGGTAGTGGCCAAAGCCTACGCCGTCGATCTAGCCAACCTGGAACCCCTGCAAGAGCGCATGGCGGAGATACTGGCTGATTTTGGCCCCCTCAGCGTCGTGGTCAACAACGCTGGCATGGGCTATACCGGAGCGCTAGCCACCATGCCCCTGTCCGACTGGCAGCGGGTGATGGATCTAAACCTGACCAGCGTATTCCAGTGTATTCAGGCCGCGTTGCCAGCACTGCGGGCGGCGGGTGGCGGCACGATTGTCAACATTGCCTCCGTGGCGGCCAAGTCTGCCTTTCCTGAATGGGGTGCCTACACCGTCAGCAAAGCCGCTCTGGTGGCGATGTCACGGGTGCTGGCCGTAGAAGAACGGAGCCACGGTATTCGCGTGGTGACCGTCTCCCCAGGTGCCATCAATACCCCGATTTGGGACACCGACACCGTGCAGGCCGACTTTGATCGCTCCGCCATGCTGTCTCCAGAGGTGGTAGCGCAAACGGTTTTGCACACCATTCTCTTACCCGCCCAGGCGGTGATTGAAGATCTCACCCTGATGCCCGCTGGTGGGGCCCTGTAGCAAGTTTTCACTCTGTATCAAATCGGCCAACTCAATGAGTGGCCTCAATTCTGTTGAACCTCTAGCGTGTTTAAAACCCCTATGACTATTGCATCCTCAAACAGCCTTAACGATAAAGTGGCGACCAATGGCTCCGGCCCCAAACTTGCCCATCCTGATGTTCGCCCCGACCGCACCCGCAGCTACCGCGACGATGCTGATCAGTATCCCATTCCCGAAACCAGCCAGGAGGACATGACCGACGCCGTGCGCACCATGCTGCTGTCGGTTGGCGAAGACCCCGAGCGGGAGGGCCTGCTGAAAACGCCTAAGCGCGTAGCCGAGGCGATGCGGTTTTTGACCAGCGGCTACCAGCAATCCTTAGAGGATCTGGTGAATGGCGCCATCTTTGACGAAGGTCACAACGAAATGGTGCTGGTGCGCGACATCAACTTGTTTAGCCTCTGCGAGCACCATATGCTGCCCTTTATGGGTCGTGCCCACGTCGCCTATATTCCCAATCAGCGGGTGGTGGGGCTCAGCAAGCTGGCCCGCATTGTCGAGATGTACTCTCGCCGTTTGCAGGTGCAGGAGCGTCTCAACCGCCAGATTGCCGAGGCGGTGCAAGAAATTCTCGACCCGAAGGGAGTAGCTGTTGTGGTGGAAGCCAGCCACATGTGCATGGTCATGCGCGGAGTGCAAAAACCCGGCTCTTGGACGGTGACTAGCGCCATGCTGGGGGTGTTCCAGGAAGATTCTAAGACCCGTGAAGAATTTCTCAGCCTGATTCGTCACCAGCCCTCGTTCTTCTAGTCAGGCTTGCTCGGATTCATAGCCCCTGACGCAGCGGCTAAACACCGCTCGTTGTCTCAGCGTCAGTCCACGGTCGTAATCCGTGTTCTAGGAGCAGCGGCCATCCCTAGACAAACCCGGATTCCGGTGAAGCGAACAGCTCTATAGGGCTGGTTTCACCGGAGTTCGGGTTTTTGTTTAGCCTTGAACCATTTATTCAAGCCGCGATGGCTAGTCTCGCCCAGCCAGATAGCCCCAGGCGTAAGCGGCATCGGCCATGCTTTGCATGACGGTGAACTCGTTGATGTTGGGCACAAAATAGATATCAAAATAGGTTTCGACCGAGGGCCACTGCCGGGCCGGGGGGACCGCCACCGATTCTAAGACGTCAAAGAACCACTCGTCACCGTAGAAGCCGGTGTCGATGGGGCCGTATAGCGTAATGCCCGGCAGCAGATCGCCGGTGATCCGCTGGTCGACGATCAGCGGGTTTTGGGGCGATTTAGGGCCCAGGCCGGTGGTGTAGGTCATGTTGTCGGGGTTGGCCCCGGCGGAGAACTGGCTGGCCAGGAGGGCGGCCTCTAGGTAGCGATCGCGGCCGGTCAGAGCATGGGCGCGCAGCAGGGTACGGGCCCTCGGTGCCCCCAGCCCGTCACCCCAGCCCACCGGGGTCGAGGGGTGCTGCTTAGTCCAGCCAAAGGCCGTGGTTTCGCCGGTTGTCACGGCAGCCTCGGCTTCGGCCACCAGCGTGGCTTTGAGCTCGGCCTGTCGCGCGGCGTCAACTTGGTCGGCGGGCAAGCGGCTGTAGAGAAAGGCCATTTCCCGCTGGGGACCGGCAATCCGGTAGTCTTCGAGAGCTTCGCTGGGAATGGCCGATTGGGCGGCGACAAAGCGATCATGCCAGGTGCGATCGCCCGTCAGATGGTAGATCTCCAGGGCCGCCAGGGCGCGATCGGCTTCAATCCGGTATCGGGGCCATTCTAGGGCCTCAATGCCGTCGCGGTGACGGGCCTCGGCCCAGTCCATGGCGGCCAGGGCACTGTCGCGATAGCCTTGGGCTTGGCTGGGGGCATAGGTCTGGATCAGCTTAGCAGTCCGGGCAGCGACCCCAGCATAAACATAGCTGCTCCAGGGGTCTGGGGCATAGGCCATAACCGGCAGTGACTCCTGCCAACTGGTCTCGCCCCGGCGGGGGTGAGCGGCTGACTCAATGCCGCCGCGAACGCCACCCTCAGGGGTCTGCAAGCGGCGAAAGAAGTCTACCCCCCAGAGCACTTCGTCGAGCAGATCGGGTAGATCGTTATCGGATTCTGGAATGTTGAGGGCCAGAGTGGCCATGGGCTGAGGGAAAAGCTCTAGCAGCTCTAGCAGCTGGCGAGCGACCTCTAGGTGCTGAATGCGCCGGTCCCAATCGCCCGCATCAAAGTAGCCGCCCCAGGCATTAGCCACGGTTGTGTTTGTTTTGCCCTTGACCAAGTTGGCAAAGTTGCCCTGGTCGGTGCCCTGGGCATTGAGGCCGTTGCCGGTGTCCATCAGCCCCGTCGTCGATTGGTAAACGGTCACCCCATCGTCGGGGTGAAAGGGCCGGGGCCGCACCACATCGGTGTAGGGCGGCTCCAGGGCAATGCCGCTGCGCTGGTGGTGGAACCCCCGAGCGGCAAGGCGAAACGCCTGCTGCCAGGTATCATCAGCGACCGCAAAGGGGCTGGAGCAGCCGACAGTATCGACGCAAAGACGATAGCGTCCGGGTCGGTTGAGGGCACTAAAGTCGAGTTGGTCGACATCGGCCAGGGTATAGGTGCGATCGCGGGCATCTTCAATATCGCCGCTGCGGTGGCGGCGACTGGCCTGCCCCGTAAATACAGCGGTTTGATTGGCCTCCTCCACAACCTGAAACGACAGCCCTTCCGGATAGCTAAGGCCCCCACCCGTGCCCATCCAGGTCGACAAGAAGCCCACTTTTACAGGGTCATCGGGGCGAAAGCCCACTGCCGAGACATGTACGGCCTCGCTGACCTGGCGGTTAGGCTGGTAAGTCAGGGTAAGCGGCGGCAGCTCTTGCCCGGCTAGCTCAAGTTGATATGTTTTTCCTGGGGTGAGGGAGGTCGGCAACCGCAGATAGAAGCGATGCTCCATAGCCCAGCGCAGGTCGCCGCCCCGCCCTGTACGAGCGAGATCCACTGGCTTGCTCTTGCGATAGACCTCAATGGGGCTGGCAGGTTGGCGATAGCCAGGGGTGTCCTGGGCCTGAATGCGGTAGCTGCGAGGCTGGCTGGCGCGATCGGCATTAAAGGATGTCTCGTTATAGCGATCAAACCCATACAGGATGTTTTGGCTAGGGCCAACTAGCGTGCCTAGCGCTTGCCCCTGCCGAATCACCCAGGTATCGCTGCCAGAGGTTTCTAAACGATCCTGGGGTTCGGGTTGGTACGGAACCTGGCGGGCGTGGGTTACTTCGCCCTCGTGCACCATCACTACTATGACGTCAGGGCTGACAACAGAGGCTGCCATATCAGGCTGTCCAGACTTGGCAGTGGGCATAGAACCCAGCGTACCGGCAGTACAGGCTATGGCGAAAGCCAGTATGCCAAGCCAGAGCACCGCGCTGCGAGGCCAGCGGTTGAGCTTAAACAACATCGTTTCAGACCCTCTTCTAGGCAAGTTATCCCGACGCTACTGGGCATAGTCAGTTCCCGAACTCCAGGCGTAAACCGCTTACCCTCGGGCCATGGTAGCGGCTCAGATGAGAGGGTGTGGAAAGTTGCCACTAAGGGCGGCCAAAGTTTTACTCCATCTAAACAAAGGGGGCTTTACTTCATGGAAAGTGAGCTAATATCTAAGCCGGATTTAGCGGTTCAGTACTGGCTTAAAACGTCATTTCTGCGTTTGAAGGCCGATTCCGAAGGCTTGGGTTAGGTCGTCAGTACGAGCTGATTCAAAGACCTAGAACTGGCCTAATCAGAGATAGGCGATCGCAGTGCGATCGCCTCAGGCGGACTCAATTCTGTGGTGAGTGGGGAGATCAGCCCAATTGCGGCTAAGGCAGTTTTTTTCTGGGGTGGTTGGGGTGGCCGGAGTCTGCCTGTTGGGCAGTCTCCCGGCCAAAGCCAGCGCACGTCTACAGGCCTGGCAGTTTGATACAGGTCAAAACCGTCTTACCTTCACCACCGAACGCGGGGTAGAACCTCAGGTCAGTTTGCTGGCAAACCCTCGCCAGCTAGTTATTGACCTGCCAGGGATTGTGTCGGCAGAGGCCCTAGGCGATCAGATGGTGGGTGGGGCCGTTCAGGCCGTGCGCGTGATTCAAACCGATGCCGATACCACCCGCATGGTGCTGGACCTGAGCCCCGACTACAACCTCGACCCTAAACAGGTCGAGGTATGGGGCTTGACCGACCAGCAGTGGGTTGTGCAGTTGCCTAGCCCAGCTCAGGCCAGTCCCCTCAGTGACGCCTTTCCCAACAGCACCCTATTGATTCCCAACCTGTCTAAAGCTGCTGCCGCGCGGCCTTTGATTACAGTGGGTGTAGAACCTCTGCCGCCGTTGATTAGCCGCAATCAGGTAAATGTGGTCGCCGTTAGGGCTACGGCCACGGTACTGCGAGGTGTGCAGACGGCCGCCGAAGGCTTTTTCATTCCCACGGCAGGGGCCGCCCCCCAGGTGCAGGTATACCGCACCCGCGAGGCAAACCAGGCGCGACAAATTGTGATTGACCTCCTCGATGCGGCGATTGCCCCAGGCCTAGCGGCTGAGGCACTGCCCCAGGGGCGCTACGGCGTTCAGCGCTGGACGGTGAGCCAGTTTGCGACGGCCCCGCCGGCCATTCGAGTCACCCTGACCCTGGAAGAGCATAGCCCCGATTGGCAAATTACCCCCCTGGCCAGCGGTGGTATTTGGCTAACACCGATCGGTGTAGCCCCAAGCCAAATTGCCGCCCCACCCACTACGGTAGTTCTGCCGGTGATCAATTCGGTGGCGGCACCGCCGCCGGTGTATCGACCCACAGCGCCTCCAGTGGTAACGACCCCAAGGTCTCAGCCTGTAGTGGCCCCTAGTCAACCAAGTCGGGGCCAGGTACTTGTCATGCTCGACCCCGGCCACGGCGGGGTTGACCCCGGTGCCGTAGGCATAGGTGGTCTACAGGAAAAAGGTGTAGTGCTGGCGGTGGCTCAGCACACGGCGGCGGCGCTTCAGGCCCAGGGCATTGCGGTGCAGATGACCCGCCAAAGCGACCAGACTGTAGATTTACAGCCCCGGGTCGATCGAGCCGAGGCGGTTCGATCGACAGTGTTTGTCAGCATTCACGCCAATGCAGTCAACATGCAGAGCCCAGAAGTAAGCGGCCTAGAAACTTATTACTACTCCGATGCGGGAGAGGTGCTAGCTACAGCACTACAGCGACAGGTGCTGAGCACCCTGGCCATGAACGATCGCGGCGTTCGCCAGGCCCGGTTTTTTGTGTTGCGCCACACCTCCATGCCCGCCGCACTGATTGAAATTGGCTTTGTGACCGGAGCCATCGATGCCCCAAAGCTGCGCGACCCCCGCTGGCAGGCCCAGATGGGCCAAGCGATCGCCCAGGGCATTCTCAATTACCTCAGCGGTCGGCCCTAGAAAAATTTGATGATTTTGGATTTTAGATTGGCGATTTTGGGCAGTGTGCTCTGTTCAGCAAGGTGAGTCGCTCAAAAGTAATGGCCTGTCCTAACCTCAACCCAGCTAGCTCACCGGAAACTTGGTTAACTCAGCTACGTCGGTTTCTCCAGTGGCATTTTCACCCCTTTTACCCAAATCTTCAGATAGTTCTGCCAGCAGAGCCAGCAGCTCGCGTTCAAAGGTGACCTGAGCGCGATTGGTTCTACCGCCTATGTAAATAGTGCCATCCTGCTCTAGGGCCCACACCTGGGAGTGAGAGACGTAGCTCATGATTACTCCTAGCATGAGTAGGCCAAAACCGCCGTACACCAAAGGAATGCCGGGGTCGGCTTTGATCTGAAGGCCGGTGCTGCCAACCACATCCACTAGCGTTAACCTGACGCCATTGACCTCCGTCGCCATACCCTTGCGAACGGTGGACATCAGCTGCCCGTCATTGTCATAGATCAGCGCCGACCCCTGCAGGTCGCCGGCCAGTAGGGTAACGCCCTCGCTCATATCGGGTTTGAGCGGCAGCCAGGTTCCCCAAAACCGGGGGCCGTCGTTCTCAAGCAGCTGCATGGGCAGCTGCAGCACAGGGCTATTGTTGAGCTTAATCTGCACCGCTGCAATCCCCCAATCGGCCTGGTAGAGGGTCACCCCCCGGTGGCGCAGGGGCTCGTTGACGTGAATGGTCTTGCGATCGATTTCTTCATTGGCCCGGTTTAGCACCGATAGATCGGAGTAAAACTGGTCGATCTTGCCCTCGGGAGTGTAGTCAATCCAGAAGCGGTTGACCCGCACCGACCAGTCTTTGGGAATTTGAGCTGCCGCCCAGGGCCCGGCATCGAAAACGTTGCGAATTTGAAAGGTCTGGCCGCTGGGCACGATCTCCTGGGCAAAGAAGCCAGTCATGGCTCCCCAGATTGCCCCCAGCAAAATGAGAATCATGCTGGCGTGTACGACAATCGGGCCAATGCGGCCCACAATACCTTTGCGCCCGTAGAGCTGATGACCATTTTGAAAAATCCGGTAGCGCCGTTTGGCGAGCTGGTCGGCAAGGGTAGTTAGATCAGTCTCGGTAAGTTCGGCGCTGAGGGCCAGCTTTTGAAACTGGCGCGGCTGGCTGTAGTACTTCCATTTTTGGGCCGCGCCCAGGGCCGGAAACTGGCGAGTAAAGGTGCAGGCCGTCAGGCTGGCCCCAAATAGAATCAGCAGGGCTAAAAACCACCAAGTGCGATAGACGTGGTCTAGCCCAGCGATCAAAATCACCTTCCAGCTCAAAAAGCCAAACAGAGCCGGATCTTCGGGGTAGCTGGTCTGGTAAAACTCCAGGGTTTGGCCCTGCTCGATGACGGTGCCGCTGACGCTAAAGACCGCGATCGCCAATAGCAGCATGATCGCCAACCGCAAATCCGCCAGCAGCGGCAGCAAATCTTGCCGAAAATAATGGCTTACCCTAGGCCAGAGGGAGATATCAGGAGCATCAGATCGGGCCATAGTATCCCTCGAAATAGGTCAGCATGATGACAGCAGCCATTCTTAATCTAGCCCTCTACCTCAGGTCGCTAAACCAAAGCAGATGGCAGCAGCCGCGACAGCAGCGAAAATATCCCAAACCCCAGCAGCAGCGCCCCGCTGGCAGGAGTTATCCAACTCGACCACTGGCGCACATCCATCAGCCGCTTGAGGCTGGCGGTAAAGGTGCCCGCCACCACCAGAGGAGTAACGTAGCCTACAGCGTAGGCTAGCAGCAGCGCACTGCCTAAAACAGGATCCTGAGTTGCCGAAATCCAGGCCAGTAGGGTGGCCAGCACCGGCGTACTGCACGGCGAAGCCACAATACCAAAGGTCAGCCCCAGGGCGTAGGCCCGCAGCCAGGGCGGTACATTCCAGCCAGCAAAGGTAGGACCAGCCGCCGCCGGTAAAGCGAGGGGAACTATACCCAATAAGTTGAGCCCCATGACAATAGCCACTAAGCTAACGACCATGGGTAGCCCCCAGGCCACCTGACCATAGACATAGCCAAACAACCCAGCGATTAGCCCCAGCAGCGCCAGGGTAGTGGCCAGGCCAAGGGCAAAGGAGAGCGATCGCACCAGTGCTCCACCTCGATTCCCCCCGTCGTAGCCCCCCATGTAGCCCACCATAATGGGCAGCATCGATAGTAAACAGGGGGACAAACTTGTCAACAGGCCTGCTAGACCGACCACCGACAGGCTAACCCACGATACCTGAGTCAGCTGGTCGTTAACGAGCTGATTGGCCCACTGGGTAATGTCGTACAAATAAAGCTGAAGGCTCTGGAGCATTGCCGAAGTCGTGAAACGCAGGAGCATCCCCCATTGTAACAATCTCGCAACCCGCTCTCAGGTTTCAGCCTGGAGAAATTAAGGTGATCCCAGTTTTCTCCCCCGGCTCCCCAGTCTATTCTCAGTACATCATCTTTTATAGCGTCTATAGCGCCGTCACCTACTTCGGCGAAACACGCCCAGGCAAAAGACTGTCGCCATTTAAGACTCGTAGAGACAAGCGCTGCCGATTCTCGGTCGTTGACCGACGCCGAAGCGGAACGGGTGCTTCCAAATTAATTTCCCGCGCGGCTCGCACTAGCAACCCAGCCGTAACCAGGCTAGCCACCATCGAGCTACCGCCGTAGCTCAGCAAAGGAAAGGGTAAGCCTGTCGTTGGCAGCACCCCCGTAGCCACGCCCATGTTCAGCACCGACTGCCCCACCAGAACCACCATAGCCCCTACCGCCACTAACCGATGCAGGGGTTGCTTTAGCCGTAACGCCACCAGTAGAGCTACAGACGCATAGACGCCCAATAGGGTCAGCAGCACCAGACAGCCCGCAAAGCCAAACTCCTCGGCAAAAACCGCAAAAATAAAATCGGTGTACTGAATGGGTAGTGAGTATAGCTTTTGCTGAGATAACCCAAACCCCTGCCCCCAAAAACCGCCTGAGCCAATCGCCAGCAGGCTCTGCACCAGCTGATAGCCCTGGTCACCGGGGTCAGCCCAGGGGTTTAGAAACGAAATGATGCGCTGGCGCTGGTAAGTCTTAACGCTAATACTGACTCCCGCTGTCAGTAGCCCACCGCCAGCAGTAGACAGTAAATAGGCGTAGGGAATGCCCGCCGCCAAAGCAATCAGCCAAAGGGTCAGACCACAGATAGCTGCCGTGCTCAGGTTGGGCTGAATTAAAATAAGTCCTAAAATAGCCGCAAAAATACCCAGCCAGATGAGGCGCGTAGTCCAGGTAAGCTGCGGCCACCGGCCAAACAGCCGTGCTCCCTGCAAGACCAGACAAGGCTTAATGAGTTCTGAGGGCTGAATCATAAACGGCCCCAGGGGCAGCCATCGGGTAGCTCCATTCACCGTCACGCCCAGAGCCGGAATTAGGGTAAGCGCCACTAACCCCACCAGCCCCAGCAGCACAATACCCGACCCCTGAATCAGGTGATCTAAAGAAGTATGAACAATGCGGTTAAACAAGATTAACCCAAGGGCAACCCAAAGCAGCTGCACCATGACGTAGTGCAACCCATTGCCATGCTCTGCCACAGCTACCGCATAGGAGGCGGAAAACAGAACCAGCAGGCCACTTCCCAGCCAGAGCAAAGTGAGCCACCGCAGCCAGCGCGCTTCCGCCGACCACTGACCTACTGTGGGGTCAATCCATGGAACCAATCGAGCAATGTTCACACCTATACCCCGCGTACCCAAAGACCAACTCTTTTAAGGGCCAAGTATAGCGGAGGGGACTGTTTTTTGATGTTTAATCAAGCGAATAATCGCAACTATAGCGATGGCCACTGCGCTTAGGACAGGGGTCACTCCACCGGCGAAACCTGGAATGGGCCCTTGCCCTGTAGAGCCCAGATTATCGTAACCAATCTGGCAATAGCGATATTTCCCTTTAAAACAGAACGGCAGGGTTAGCCCCTTGGCTGACCCTGCGCGTACGCAGCATTAAAGATGCAGTAAAAATTTTTATCGGACGCCCTCACGCCCCTCCTGAGGAAATCGTTTGGGGCCAAACGATTAGAGCAAGCCAGTGTTGGACCCCTGCCGCCCCGTGGCCAATTCAACCTTGACGATTTTGCCGCCCATTTTTTGAATTCGCTGCTGCTCTTTAAACCAGTTGTCGTAGGGCACCAGCTTAGTAAAAAAGGTATTTTGCAGTTCCCGCTGGGTACGGATCCTGGTTTGGCTAGGAACACAAGCGGTAATCTTAAACATACGCATGGTCGAAAACTCTCCTGCTATCTCACGGGACAGATGTCAATCCAATCCAAGTTCAAACATGGGGTTTACCGATCGCAAACACACCAACACTTGAGAGAACTTGTTAGGAACACTGAAAAGCCAGAGTCGAAAGCCAATGCTATGGACAGCAGGAAGACAGTACAGCACAACCCAGTGTCCTCAACACTCGCCCCTGACTCTGGCCTAAAGTCGCCTTAGCCAACGACCAAAGCGAAATGGATGAGCGTAGACTAGCTCAAGCCAGAGCAGATGTAGTCAAAGTAAACGCCCATTTCCTTGCCAGCGTCAGCGCCTACTAGGCTAGCGGTGACTTCTTTCATGGCCTGAATGGAGTTGACGGTAGCGCCGATGGGTACACCCAGAGAGTTGTAGGTTTCTTTGAGGCCATTCAGCACCCGCTCATCCAGGATGGAGGGATCCCCAGCCAGCATGGCGTAGGTAGCATAGCGCAGGTAGTAATCGAGGTCGCGAATGCAGGCTGCATAGCGACGGGTGGTGTACATGTTGCCACCGGGACGGGTGATATCGGAGTACAGCAGCGACTTAGCCACGGCTTCCTTGACGATTTCAGCAGCGTTAGCGCTGATGGTGCTAGCGGCACGAACCCGCAGTTCACCAGTTTGGAAGTAGGCTTTGAGCTTGTCCAGGGCGGAGCCGTCCAGGTACTTGCCCTGCACGTCGGAAGAGTTGATAACAGAAGTAATTGCGTCTTGCATGGGTGAAGCTTCCTTAGAACTGACGTAATCTCAACAACGAATCGACGGAGTAGCGCAGTTGCGACTACTGCATAGCGCCGACAACATAGTCGAAGTAGGCTGAGGCTTCAGCGGCATCATCGCTGGACAGAAGACCGGTTGCAACAGCCTTCATGGAGCGCACAGACTCGGCCACAGCGGGAATGGGGGTGCCCAGGGAGTTGTACATCTCACGCACGCCCACCAGACCGATTTCTTCGATGGGGGTGACATCACCAGCGACTACACCGTAGGTGATCAGGCGCAGGTAATAGTCCATATCGCGCAGACAGGTGGCGGTCATCTCTTCGCCATAGGCATTGCCGCCAGGAGACACAACGTCAGGGCGCTTTTGGAAGAGCTGGTTGCCCGCTTCCTTAACGATGCGCTCGCGGGATTCGGTCAGCACCTGAGCAATCCGCAAGCGGCGCTCACCAGAGGTAACAAAACCCTTAATACGGTCCAACTCACCGGGGCTGAGGTAGCGAGCCTCAGCATCGGCATTCACGATTGACTTCGTGACAATACTCATTGATGGATTCCTCCGAAAGATATGACCAGATAGTATGAAACTGGCATTTAAGGGTGTAGGGCCAGAGCTAACGCTATACAGAACCTCAGTCCTGGCGGCCTTCCCGATTAATTGTCCGGTATCGCGTAAGCCTTCTTCAAAGCCGCGAAATATTTTGTAACAGTTTTCCTCAGGTTTCCCTAGGGGCGATAACAACGCCATTTTTGAGGCTTAGCACTATGCTAAAGCCTCAAAAAATTACAAGCCGGAAACAAAATTAGAGTCCGGATTTAATATTTCGCAACAAGAGAGTGGGCACTAGGTTCAACCAGTGTTTCGCCTAATGCCAGGCTGTTCTTCACCGCTATATCAATGCCGCTGAACAAACTTCAGGGAGAATGGTTTAGACCATCCCCCCTAGAGAAGCCTGGGCTAGATACGGCGGTAGGGTACGCCCTGTTCACCGAAGTAGCGCAGGTACTCGGCAGAGTTGAGCATGGCTTCAGCGACGGCCATAGCGCCCTGATGGGCTGCGATCGCCCCGTATTCAGCCTCCTCGACCGTGCGGCCCAGGAGCTGGCGCCCCATAATGGTCACCAGTTTGGCCGCCGGATACGCCGCTACAAACCGCTCCTGGTAGGCAGGAGACTGCACCAGTTGGCGAACAAACTCCCGCAGCGTGATGCGATCGCCCTGTAGCGAAGCCTCAACCTCGCTAAGCCGCCATGCAGCGGGAATGTCTTCCGTTGGCAGCACCATCACCTGGCGATAGACCGCCGTCAGCACCTGGTCAACCTGCTCTGCGCTGGCCCCCGGCTGGTGCCGATAGAACCGAGTTGTCGGTGCAGTGACCCCCTCGGTTTCAGCAGAGGTGCGTCCAACCGTGGCCGCTAACTCAGCAGACTTAGCATCCTGAGCCGCTACGGCTCCAGCCATCAGTGGCATATCGGCCACATCCATACCGGTCTTAGCACTCGTGAAGCTAGGCACGATCAAATCGCGATTTTGCTTTGTCAAACGGTTGTAGAGCTTTTCAGTGTTGGGGAAGTTAGCCGCTGGCAGAGTGGGATAGCGGCGATAGGGCACTGTGTCTTCGCCAAAGTTTTCGGCGTATTCAGGAGTATTAAGCATTGCCTGAATGAAGCCGCGAATGCCTGCGCTCGCCAACACCTGGTTGTACTTACGAATTTCCGCCTGATCCATAGGAGCGCGACCCAAGAAGTGCTTGGTGCCAAACTCAATCACCTGGGTGTTGGGATAGGGAGCATAGAACTCCTTGATATAGAGCGTTGAGAGGCCCAAGCCCTCAATGAACTCCTTCAGGTTGATTTCGCCGTTGCTCAGCTTGCTTTCAAGAGCTGTGAACTCGCTCTTAACAATGTAAGGGGCGATGTCGCGCTCAAAGATTTGCCGGTAGGCCGCAGCGATCACCACCTTGAGATTGGGCTTGTCGGCCAGGGAGGTGAGCTTAAACACCTTAGTTTGCTGGCGCTGACGGTTGACCCCCTGGGCCAGCCGTCGCTGCACCTCAGGAATCGCCCGATCTTCAGAAACCGTACCCAACTCCACAAAGCGTGGCGTGCTGGTATCGGCCACGGGCACCATACCGCGCTCGGCCAGAGAACCGGCCCGCATGCTTCTTAGTGCCAGGCCCTTAGGCGTCAGGTAACGCTCGTAAGGGACGGTGTCTTCTCCAAAGGCTTCGTTATACTCCTGACTCTCGATAATCGAGTCGATCAGGGCATAGAAACCTTTCTTGGCGCAGATGTCGAAGTAGGCGTTGGTTTCGTTCCGACCGTAGGTAGGCCGCCCCAACAGGCGACGGTGAATATATTCCACCGCCTTCATCACGTACAGCGATGACCAGTAGGTCTTGCGGAAGGCTTCGGACTTGGCGATCGCCCGAATAAATTCCTTCATAGAGATTTCGCCGTTCTCCAGCTTGATCTCTGCCACCTTGGAGCGCTGCCCCGAGTACACCTCGCGACCAAACACTTGACGATAGGCGGCGCTAATCACCGTCTGAGTCGAGCTTTCGGAGTAGCGAACGCTGTTTTTGGTGTTGCCAGTGCTGGGCACTTGATCGAGCTTGAACACCTTGGCACCCAGAGAACCAGGATTTTCGGGTCGGGCCGCCGGATTGCTGAATTGGTTGTTGATGCCAGGACCCCGATGAATCAGAATGCGGCGAGTATCTTTATTAAAGAATGCTGGCGTAGCGCTGACATTGCGAGTTTCCTTGGGGAAAATGGCCCCGAACTGAATTTCCAGCGGATCGTTGCCCGAACCGTAGGGGTGCTGATCGGGCAGAGGC
>JBARVK010000153.1:0-5475 GCA_049646225.1 Nodosilinea sp. | reverse complement strand
GTAGATGTCAGCGCCGAATCAAGGGGTCAAGCTAAGGCGAGACTGGCTTAGGCACGTTAAGGCAATTATCATCTTGCAATAGACTCGATCTGCCAAAATGGCCAGCAATATCCCCCATAGCCCCAATAATGACGTTTTCTTCCCTAGTTGCCCCGGCCCCCAAGGCCAGTTCCGCCAACCACGACCCCATCGCTCGGTATCAGGCCGTTCGTAGCCTGAGCGAAATGCTCTGTGAGCCGCTCGAAATCGAGGACTACGGTCTGCAGGCCATGGCCGATATCAGCCCCCCCAAGTGGCATCTGGCCCATACTACCTGGTTCTTTGAAACCTTTTTGCTGCAGCCCTATCTAGACGGTTATGTAGACTTTCACCCCGGCTATGGGTATTTGTTTAACTCCTACTACGAGGCCATCGGCGATCGCCACCCTCGGCCCCAGCGCGGCCTGTTGTCGCGGCCCACGGTCAGCGAGGTCTACCAGTACCGGGCCCACGTAGATGCCGCGATGGCAAAGCTCTTGGCGCACCAGGGCAGCCATCCCGCTGTACAAGAGCTGGTTGCTCTGGGTCTGCACCACGAGCAGCAGCACCAAGAATTGCTGCTCACCGACCTCAAATACAATCTGGCCATTAACCCCCTGCACCCCGCCTACCGCCAGGATGTAGCCGTGGTCGAATGCGCCTGCCCCACCCCCCTGGAGTTTGTCGAGTTTGCTGGCGGATTGCATACCATTGGCCACCAGGCCCAGGGCTTTGCCTTCGACAATGAAGGCCCCACCCACAAGGTCTACCTGCAAGACTTCGCCCTGGCCAACCGCCTGATTACCAACGGCGAATACCTGGAGTTTATGGCTGACGGAGGCTACCAAACGGCTGTCCACTGGCTGGCCGAGGGCTGGGCCATGGTGCAGAGCGAAGGCTGGCAGGCCCCCCTCTACTGGGAACAGCGCGACGGCCAGTGGTGGATATTTACCCTGGGCGGCCTACAGCCCGTTAACCTACTGGAACCCGTGTGTCACCTCAGCTACTTTGAGGCCGATGCCTTTGCCACCTGGCGCGGCTGCCGCCTGCCCACCGAGGCCGAATGGGAAGTGGCGGCGGCCCAGTTCCCCAGGCAGGGCAACTTGCTGGAGGCAGACCATCTGCATCCTCAACCCGTTGCCAATACTGACTCACTCAACCAGCTCTACGGCGACGTTTGGGAATGGACCCAGAGCGCCTACCTGCCCTACCCTGGCTTTCGCCCCGCCCCCGGTGCCGTAGGCGAGTACAACGGCAAGTTTATGTGCAACCAGATGGTGCTGCGGGGCGGTTCCTGCGTCACTCCCCCCGGCCACATTCGCTCCAGCTATCGCAACTTTTTCCCGCCCAGCGCCCGCTGGCAGTTTAGCGGCCTGCGGCTGGCGAAGGGGTGAGGGGTGAAAGGGTAGACGGGTGATTGCCCGCGTTCCCACGCTTTGCCCTCACGCCCCCCACTTCATCTCAGCACCTCTGCGCTTTCCCACTCATTCCTCCTTCCACTTCATCCACTTCCCTATGCTCCCCACATCCTCCACCAAGCCCTCTCCCGTTAAGCTGTATGACTTTCATCCACCTGTAGAAGATTTTCGCAGCGCGGTGGTGCGAGGGCTGAGCCTGCCCCAAAAGCAGTTTTCGCCGCAGTTTCTCTACGACAAGCGCGGGTCTGAGCTATTCGACGCCATTTGCCAGTTGCCGGAGTACTACCTGACTCGCACAGAAATGGCGATTTTGCGTACCCATGCCAAGGAAATTGCCCTGGCCCTCGACCACCGCGCCCTAGTGGAGTTGGGCAGCGGTAGCAGTCAGAAAATTCGTATTTTGCTGGAGGCGGCTCCTCAGGTGAAGACCTATGTGGGGGTCGATATTTCGCGCCAGCATCTGCAGGAGGCTTGCGCGGCACTGGTGGCCGATTTTGCGGGGCTGGAAGCGATCGCGATCTGCGCCGACTACACCCAACCGCTGCCGCTAAAGACCATTCCAGAACTGCGCGATCGCCCCACCATTGGCTTTTTCCCCGGTTCCTCCATCGGCAACCTGGAACCCGCCGAGGTGATTGCCTTTCTCAAAACGGTGGCGGTGCTGGGCGACCTGATTGTTGGGGTAGACCTGAAAAAATCCCCGACAATTCTCGAACCGGCCTACGACGATGCCCAGGGGGTGTCAGCGGCCTTTGCGCTCAACGTGCTGACGCGGATTAACCGCGAGCTGGGGGCCGATTTTGACCTGGCCCAGTTTGAGTATCGGGCCCACTATAACGAAGCGGCTGGGCGAATTGAAATGGCGATCGCCAGCCTATGCGACCAAACTGTGCACCTGGGCGATGCGGAAATTTTGTTCAAGGCAGGCGAAACCCTGCGCACCGAGCATTCTTATAAATACACCGTAGAGGAGTTTCAGCTGCTGGCAATGGAAGCCGGATTTCAGCCTGTGCAGGTGTGGACCGATGCCGATCAGCTCTTTAGCCTCCACCACCTGAAGCAAATGTAGGGGCTAAAAGGGTTTCCCCAATGTGAGACGCTAGACACCAGTGTTATCTGGATGCGCCCCCTATGCAGGCCTGGCAAGACGTAAAGCCCTACGAAGACATCATTTACCAGAAGGCCGATGGTATTGCCAAAATCACCATCAATCGGCCCCACAAGCGCAATGCCTTTCGCCCCAAAACTATTGTCGAGCTGCACGAAGCGTTCTTAAACGCCCGGGAGGACAGCCGCATTGGCGTGGTGCTGCTGACCGGGGCTGGCCCCCACACCGACGGCAAATACGCCTTTTGCTCGGGCGGCGACCAGAGCGTGCGCGGCCACGGCGGCTATGTGGATGAGGGCGGTGTGCCCCGGCTCAACGTGCTCGATTTACAGCGGCTGATTCGCTCGATGCCCAAGGTAGTGATTGCGCTGGTAGCGGGCTACGCGATCGGCGGTGGCCATGTGCTGCACGTGGTGTGCGACCTCACGATCGCTGCCGACAACGCCATCTTTGGCCAAACTGGCCCCAAAGTGGGCAGCTTTGACGGCGGCTTTGGGGCCAGCTACCTGGCCCGCATGGTGGGCCAAAAGAAAGCCCGCGAAATCTGGTACCTGTGCCGCCAGTACAGCGCCCAGGAGGCCCTGGACATGGGCCTGGTCAACTGCGTAGTGCCGGTGGATCAGCTTGAAGCTGAAGGAGTACAGTGGGCACAGGAAATTCTACAAAAGAGCCCGATCGCCATTCGCTGTCTCAAAGCCGCCTTCAATGCCGACTGCGACGGTCAGGCGGGGCTGCAAGAGCTGGCGGGCAACGCCACCCTGCTCTACTACATGACCGAAGAGGGGGCCGAGGGCAAGCAGGCGTTTTTAGAAAAGCGGGAGCCTGATTTTCGGCAATATCCCTGGCTGCCGTAGGGGAGTGGATGAGTAGGCAGGTGGATGGGTGGATGGGCGTTTAGGCAATGTCTCGGAACGAGAATCGCCCTCTGTGAGTGCGTGAAGGGTAATAACCGACAAGCCCTCTGGGCCAGATGACGATATGGCGGGTCAGTGCTACCCTGCGAAAGGCCCGTCGTGATTGAATTTATAGCCCATGAACCCTCTGATTGATCGCATTCAGACTAGTCTGCTAGAGCTAGTGGGGCAGTCTATCCAGCTTTTGCCGGGTATTGTCATTGGGCTGGTGCTACTGCTGGTGACCTGGTACACCGCCAAGGTGGCCCAGCGGGTGGTGGGCAAAATGAGCCAGCGCCTGTTGCCCAACCGATCGCTACAGCTGCTGGCGGTGCAAATCGCCCGCATTGGCACCTGGGTTATTGGCATTATTATTGCGGCGGTGGTGGCTTTTCCTGACCTGCGGTTGGGCGACATCATTGGGCTGTTGGGTCTGGGGTCGGTGGCGATTGGTTTCGCCTTTCAAGACATTTTTAAGAATTTTTTGGCCGGTATTTTGCTGCTGATTGAAGAACCCTTTCGCCTGGGCGACCAGGTGGTTATGAGCGACTACGAGGGCACGGTAGAGTCGATCAAAATTCGCTCGACTCAGCTGCGCACTTACACCGGCGAACTGGTCGAAATTCCCAACTCTATGGTGTTTACTAACCCGGTACGAGTGCTGACCGCCTTTCGCAGCCGCCGCACCGACTTTGAGATTGGGGTGGACTACACCACGCCCCTGCCGCTGGCCAAGCAGACCTTTCTCGATGTGGTGAACCGGATGGAGGGAGTGCTCAACTCTCCTGAGCCAGAGGTTGACGTGGTGGGCTTTGGCGATAGCTCGATTGACTTTAAAGTGCGCTACTGGACTACGCCGCAGATTGCGGAGGTGAGGCGGATCAAGTCGCAGGTGGCGATCGCCCTCAAGGCCGCCTGCGATGACGCCGGTATATCTATTCCCTATCCGATTCGCACAGTGCATATGTTTGACCAGACCGAGTTCAGCGAAAGCGAGCGATTGACCCACGGTGACTCGCACAGGGAGTAGGCGAAATTCTGGCCGCTTTGGCAGTACCTTAGCTCAGCATTAATGACCTCATTGGCGGTAGGGTCTACTGTCTCTGGGACAATGGCCAACTGGGTTGCCCTAGATCATACCGAAGACGACCTGAATTTCTGGCAACATGATCTTGGTACCTAGAGGCAGTAAGATATGGCCCGACGACCAACGACAGAAGATGGCATCGATCTAGCCCCCTTAATCGACCACTCGCTGCTCAGCCCAACGGCGACATTCGAGCAGGTAGCCCAGTGGTGCGCCGAGGCCGATCGCTACGGGTTTGCTGCCGTCTGCATTGCGCCGTGCCACGTGGCCCAGGCAGTCGATTTACTGCACAACAGCAGAGTCAAGGTCTGTACGGTGATTGGTTTTCCCACCGGGGCGACCACCTCGGCCACCAAGCTCTACGAAGCCCAGGAGGCTGCCGAGCGCGGTGCTACCGAGCTAGACGTGGTGATTAACCTGGGCTGGCTCAAGGAAGGCAAGACCGAGGCTATCCACAGAGAAATTGCCACCATCTGCGAAGAGACCGGGCTGTTGGTCAAAGCCATTCTCGAAACCGCTGTGCTGAGTCCGGCAGAAATTGCCCTGGCCGCCGAGGTTTGTATGGATGCCGGGGCCGCCTTTCTCAAGACCAGCACCGGCTGGCAGGGGGGAGCGACCGTTGAGGTGGTGCGCCAGCTGTGGGAGATTACCCAGGGCCGGGTGGGCATCAAGGCCTCGGGGGGCATTGGCACCGCCGCCCAGGCGATGGCGCTGGTGCAGGAGGGCGCTACCCGACTGGGCACTTCGCGGGGCGTAGAGCTGGTGCGCCAGCAGCAGCAGGAACCAGCGGAGTCCCAGTAGGCTAACCAGCCGGGCTCTAGCTATAACGGCTGAGCAGATTTAGGGTGAGGGCCAGCAGGCCGATTAGAGTCAGCAGTCCGAGCGATCGCCGGAAGTAGTTGACCCCCTCAAACAGCTCTTGCCAGGCCCAGGTATACCAAGTGCCAAAGG
>JBARVK010000152.1:0-4211 GCA_049646225.1 Nodosilinea sp. | reverse complement strand
CCTTGAAGTTAGGCCTCTATTGCGACCGGGGAATGCTGATCAACGATTTTTGTCTAGAGGCGCCACCCCCCGGAATTGTCGATATACTGTAACGCTTGAGGTGCTCCCAAGCGCTTCAAAGCCTTTAAGGGCAATCTATTTGGGGCTGTTGCACGCCACCGCAAGCCGTGGGGAGAGAATATGTTAAGCCTGCTGGTCCTATCATCGCTAACGCTGTCTGCCGGGATTTACCCATTACCCTCCACCCTTTCCCCGAATGCTCTCCCTCTGGCCCCTACCACTCTGGCCCAAGCCCCGATCGCCAACGACTACCGAGTCACAGCGCTGCAGCCCGACTATACCGGCGACCTGTGGGTGGGGTCTTGGGCAGGCCTCTCTCGCATCGACCCGGAAACGGGTCAGGTGCTGCAGCGGGTGAGAATGCCCAGCCGCACCCTTGAAGCCCTGGCCCAGGACCGGGTAGGGCGCATTTGGGCGGGCACCTTCGATGGGCTAGTGCGGGTTGACCCCCGCACCAACGTGATTACGGCGCAAAATTTTCAGCTGCCCTCGAACCGGGTGCTGTCGCTGCTGATCGACAGCCGCGGCTTTCTTTGGGCCGGTACCGATCGCGGCCTAGTCATGATCAGCCCCGATCGCGGCCTGCTGATGACCACCGTGCAGGACCTGCCCGGCGTCAGCGCCAACGCCCTGGCCCTCGACCGCAACAACAATCTGTGGGTGGGCACCCTCAGCGGCCTGGTTCAGATCAATACCGCCAGCGCCTTTCCCCTCCGTGAAGTGGACGACCTGCCGGGGGGGGCCGTACAGTCACTCACCCTGGGGCCAAGCGGCAACCTCTGGGTGGGCACCGCCAGCAGTCTGCTGGTGGTCGACCCGGTGCGGGCCGAACTGGTGCGATCGGTGGGCACCATGCGGGGCCGCAATGTACAGACCGTCGAGTTTGATCAGGCGGGTAATGTCTGGGTGGGCACCACCAGCGGCCTGTTCAAGCTCAAGCCCGACAGCGGCGCCCTGCTGGGTCAGGTGCCCTCCCTGCCCTCGGGAGACGTGTTGTCGCTGTCGCCCAATACAGGTAACAAGATCTGGGCCGGAACCAGCGAAGGGCTGGGCTGGGTCAGTTTGACCACAGGAGAAGGCAACCCCCACTGGGGTTTGGTCAGCCCCACCGTAGTCGAAGCCCTGCGCTAGCACGTCAAATCCCCTCCTGGGAGGGGCAGGGGTGGGTCAGTCTTCGCCACTGAATATCCCAAGTGAAGAGATTGCTGTCGTAGCTCGACCCACCCCGCCCTCTGGGCACCCCTCCAAGGAGGGGATGGGTGCTTTTCTAAATTCGAGTTTCCAGGTACTGACCAATCATGATCTCTTCCCCGGCGCGAGAGATGACGCTTTGGCGGGTGCGGTAGCGCTGGCCAATCAGCCGCAGTTCTTCTTCAAAGCTGGAGTCGTTGTACTGGGTTTTGAGCACCAGGGTGCGGTTATCGTTGAAATGGTACTGGGCGGTGACGGGCTTGGGGGTAGCAAAGCCGCGATCGCGGTACAGCGTGGTGCCCCGTACCCCAAAGATGGTGCTGCCCACCACGGGCTTTTTGCCGGTGCCGACGTAGTCACTCTCCCAGGTAACGGTGGTGCCGCAAATTAACGGTTTTTTGGGGTCGAGCTGGTGCATTTGAGCCAGTTCGAGCAGCTGGGGAGCATCAGCTTCTAAAAAGGCGATCGCAATCTGACTGACAACTTCCTGAGTCTCGCCGCTTTTGAGGGTGTAGTAGCGACGCTCCGATCGCCAGTTTCCAGCCGTGTCTCGAAAAAATGCCTGGACCAGAGGCTCAGCTAGAATGCGGGCAGTATCAGCGGAAAAGGGCATAATCACTCGTCCAGACGAAAGGCGGAAGGCGCTGAAAGTCAACCCTAAAAATAATTTGTTAACTTTCTTAACCTTAATATCTATATCATACTCAGCTCAAAACGGCCCGGTCATCACTCGGTCGGGTCATTTAGGGCAATGACGGGCTCAATCTGCCGCCCATCCTACGGCGTTCGCGGACAAATTCTGTAAGCGTTAATACGGGGTTGAGCGATCGCCTGACCCACGCCCATGAGAATCGATTGGAAGGCAAGGTGTTCGGCCTGGCTTTTCGCCTTCTGCGTCCTGATAGACCACCGTCATGCCCGTGCAGACGGGCATCCAACCGAGAGCTGCGTAATGAGTGAATTCCCGCTTCTGCGGAAATGACAAGCATGCTCGTCAGAGCAAAGAAGAACCGCCAACTGCCAAAAAACGCCTGTGTAAAGTCGGGATACGCTCCTCCCAAGATGACCGACCACAGGCAAACACTTTTCGCTCAACTCAGACGTTGAGATGAAAAGCAATTACCAGCACAAGCTAGTCAACACTCTCAAAATGCGGATGGCGAGACTCGAACTCGCACAGCGTGAGCCACACGCCCCTCAAGCGTGCGTGTCTACCAATTCCACCACATCCGCTGGTGATAGTCTGAACTGTACCCGTCGGGCGCAATGAGGGAAACTGTCGCCCAAGCACTAGCTCAGATATATAAGAGTAAACCATAACGGTACTCTTGTAAGGCCCATCGTCAGCAATATTTGTCGCGCTAGTGCCGTGATAGGATCAGCAACCATCGCCATCGTATGATGCTAACTATGGTTGGTTGCAGTAGTGGGCTGGGATTGCTTAGCTAGGCTGCTAACGCCAAAAATCAATAGTCTCTTGCTAATTGCCCTACGTACATGCGCTTTTCCAAAATTTTGATTGCTAACCGAGGAGAAATCGCGCTGCGCATCCTCCGCACCTGTGAAGAAATGGGCATAGCCACCGTTGCCGTCCACTCCACGGTCGATCGCCACGCCCTGCACGTACAGCTAGCCGACGAAGCCGTCTGTATTGGCGAGGCCCCCAGCCCCAAAAGCTACCTCAATATTCCCAATATCATTGCTGCTGCCCTAACCCGCAACGCCAGCGCCATTCATCCTGGCTACGGGTTCCTGGCTGAAAATGCTCGCTTTGCCGAAATCTGCGCCGACCACCAAATTGTCTTCGTTGGCCCTGCCCCCGACTCCATTCGCAAAATGGGCGACAAGTCGACCGCCAAAGAGACCATGCAGCAGGTGGGAGTGCCTACGGTACCGGGCAGCGGCGGCCTGCTCACCGACGAAACTGAAGCCTATAAGGTAGCCAGCGAGATCGGCTACCCGGTCATGATCAAAGCCACCGCTGGGGGGGGCGGGCGCGGTATGCGTCTGGTCAACAGCGAGCCTGAGCTAATTCGAGCCTTCATGGCCGCCCAGGGCGAGGCCCAGGCCGCCTTTGGCAACTCCGGCGTCTACATGGAAAAGTTTATCGATCGCCCCCGCCACATCGAATTTCAGATTTTGGCCGACAGTCACGGCAATGTCGTACACCTAGGCGAGCGGGACTGCTCGATCCAGCGGCGGCACCAGAAGCTGCTCGAAGAGGCCCCCAGCCCCCGGCTCACCGCCGACCAGCGCGAAAAGATGGGGGCAGCCGCCGTTCTGGCAGCTCAATCAATCAACTACGTGGGGGCGGGCACCGTCGAGTTTCTAGTCGATGGCCAGGGCAACTTCTACTTCATGGAGATGAACACCCGCATTCAGGTGGAGCACCCCGTTACCGAAATGATCACCGGCATTGACCTGATTGCCGCCCAGCTGACCATTGCCCAGGGCGAAAAGCTGCCCTTCACTCAATCTGATATTGAAATTCGCGGCCATGCGATCGAGTGCCGCATCAACGCCGAAGACCCCGACCACAACTTTCGCCCCAACCCCGGTCGCATTAGCGGCTATCTAGCCCCCGGCGGCATGGGCGTCCGGATGGATTCCCACGTCTACACCGACTATGAAATTCCGCCTTACTACGACTCGCTGGTGGGCAAGCTAATTGTGTGGGGGCCGGATCGTCCCGCCGCGATTCAGCGCATGCGCCGGGCCCTGCGCGAGTGCGCCATTACCGGGTTGCCGACCACCATCGGCTTTCACCAAAAGGTGCTAGAAAACGCCAACTTCCTCAACGGTAACGTTTACACCAACTTTGTCGCTGAGATGATGGCCATCAAGTAGCCTCGCCGCCTTACCCCAGCATTCGCAGCAGACCCTGCTGCCCAACCAGAATCTCGCGCAGCAGGGTAACGATGCCGACCCAAATCACCGGGGCAATGTCAACGCCGCCGATG
>JBARVK010000151.1:0-6424 GCA_049646225.1 Nodosilinea sp. | reverse complement strand
CCTCGTAGGGGCGTAGCATGCTACGCCCCTACAAACCGGGGGCATGAAGTTAGGATTCGGTATAAGACAGTTTATCTCTCTTTCTTTGCGGGCTACTCCCCTGAGTTTGTGGCCAACGTAGACAGCAGTGCCAAAACCAGTTGGACTATGAATAAAGGCTTGCTTAACTAGATCTAAAGTCTGCCTGCATATAGAGCCCAAACTTCGTCAGAACTGTCACTTTAAAAGGTGAACCTTGGGTCAAGTCAGACGCTGAAATAAGTAGTTCGATTCAGGGTTTTAACTATTAATTAAGGAATTAATCCTATGACAGCTCAGACCATGAAAACAACACAAAACAAAGAAGTGATTGCGGTCTATGACAGCCGCCGTGAAGCTGACCAGGCTAAACAAGCCATTCAGAACTCTGGCCTGATGGGGCAACAGGTTTATATTGATGACCATGTCTCTCCCTCCGTTCAGGTATATGCCCTGGGCACAACCGTAGGCGGCCAGGCCGGCTTTTTGATGGGAGGTTTCTTCGGCGGCGCATTGGGAGTTATCGTCACCATTATGGCTGTCTTTCAAATGACCGGAGACTATCCTCACACAAACCTTAGCCGACTCATGGTGATTGGTTTCTCGATCGCAGGTGCGGTGTTGGGTGCTCTGGTAGCTAAAGGGCTGCGAGCCAGTCAACCCATTACCGAAAAGACCAAAGGCAACCCCGATGTAGCGCGCCGATTTCGCCTAGTTGTTGAAGGCAACAGCGACGAACTTATCAAGGCCCGGAAGGCCCTCAATCAACCACCGACCAGCTAAAGTTCAGAACGGCTGGCTCAGTTTGATATGTTCTGAGTCAGTCCTCACTTTATTATTTCTCACAACCAAAGCAGGGGGCACCAATCGGTGCCCCCTGCTTTGGTTAATTAAGCAATAGATTTCGCTACTGATTAGTAGCGGTGGGTGTGATCTGGAGGCGCGTTAACGCGATCGGTGGCTACAACTGGATGGCGATCGCGGCCTTTCAACCCGGCCAGACCAATCAGGCCCAACAGCCCTAACCAGCCCCAGTCAAAATCGTTCTCCTCAGCCACTAAAGAGTCATCAGAAACAACTGGGTCACCCACCGTAGCCTGAGCGGGGGACTGTAGAGAGGGCAAAATGGTCAAACTGAGGGCAAGAGCACCGGCACCAATCCATTGGGGTAACGTATTTTTTTGCATGGTTTAAACTCCTGGGAAAAAGCAACGGTATTGTTATGCAGGCAAACTGACTTGAGCTAGCTCAGACGCTAGGGCGCAAGCAGTCCGCTGTACATAACAGAGTAGAGACTGGGCCAGCGACCGTCATTTGTCATTAGTCATAGACTTTTTTCCCTCGATCTCTAGTGGAAGCGCCACCCTGACTCGGCCCAGAGAGGCAAAAAGAGCCGCCGAGTGCAAAGCTTATCCAGTGAGATTCACCCACGCATGACCGATTTCTCCCCCGCGCCCACGATTGAGCATCTGCGGCGAGCTAACCAAGGGCATCATCCCTTTGGGGCTATTTTGGTGGTTTCCGATGGCATCGCCGTGCTCCTAGAGCAGGGCAATGTGGATACGGTCAACCATGCCGAATCGCTGCACCAGGGGGTCTGGCAGCAGCTGACTTAAAACCAGACGCCGCTCTATGCTCAGCTTGCGCCTGCCGCGATCGCTATAAAGTCATGGTTTGTGAACTTATCTAGCGCGATCGCGGCATTTTGCGCTCAGTTTTGTAAAAATGAATACAGAAATGCTCGACTGACCTTCTTCCTTGTTGGCGAAGAGGGCGCTGTCGCCAGCAGTCATTCCCAAAAAGGCGATCTTAATGACTCCGCAACTTCAGACCAATACTACTCCTGAGCCTACCCTAGGCTGGCCCCCCGTTTGCCACATCGCCTATACCCGCGACACCTGGGTAACGCTAACTCACTTGCCTAACGAGTACGCTGCGGCTGAGGCCAAGCTGCTCTGCCAAGCCTCGCCCGATACCTGGGTGGCCTGGGTGCCCGACCACGGCGAAACGGTGCTACACAAAAGCCATTTTTACGTCTAATGCATCCTGATTTTCTATCTGACTCGACCATAGACTCCACAGATTCGCCCATCGACTGGGATGAGCTGTTTGAGTACCTGCCCGGCACCCTGGTCGAGCGAGTTGACCAACCCGGCCTCCTCTACACCATCGAAGGCTACGAGGCCACCATGGTGCCGCCTATCTGGCTGGTGGATGACCCGCGCCCCCGCTACCCCCACGAACTGCGGATTGTCTCTCGACAGCCTGCCCAGGCCTGTACTCTGGTTGGGCATCAGGCTAGGGCGACCCAATCTGCTTGAGCAGTTTCTCTTGCCAATTGCGCGAGAGCAAAGGGCACTGGGCTAGCTCAGCCACGGCGGCCCGATCGCTTCGATCGTGGTGCATGAGGTGGTTAGCGCGAGCGATGGGCCACTGGGGGTAGGGGCGATCGCACAGCATTACCCTCAAACCCGGCTCGACCGAACCCGCTTGCAGCACCCGAAAATACCAGCCGCTGCGACCATTGGCTTTGACCTGGAGGGCTAGATCATCGATGCGCCAGCGGCGAGAGAGCTTCCAGCAGGGCTGCCGGGGCTGCGAAACCTGTACCCTGGCGCGGCCGATCGCATAGATATCGCCAATGCAAACGTCGGCTTCGGTTTGCCCGGCCACCGTAAAGTTTTCGCCAAACCCACCGTAGGGCAGATCGGGGTAGTTGAGGTGCGATCGCCAGTAGGGGTAGTGATCGGCGCTGTAGGCCAGCACCGCCTTATCGACGCCGCCGTGATTCTTCAAATCGGCCTGCCCGTCGCCCGCCAGGTTAGTGGTGCTTAGCCACACCTGCCCCTCTACGGGCTGCTTAAAGAATCCGGTAGTCCAACGTTGATCCATTGGGTCTGGGGCTGCCTCGGTACCCAGGGTTTGGGGCAGGCCCACCTGAATGGTGACAAGCTCAGGCATGGTAAAAGCAGACGTAAAAGGGACTGCCCTACAGCATAGAGGCTGCTGGGGCAGTCGATACTGGCTTTAACGCTGAGGATTTAGGGTTGAAGGCTTACGGACTGCCGGGAACCGTACACCTTGAACCCTAAACCAATCGGCTATCAGTAGCGAATTTGCAGGGTAACGCGAGCGTCAACCGTTTGCTCACCGCCAATAACCGGGGTTGAGGCATCGGCCTGGGCCGCATACTCAGACCGACGGAGCATGGGCACCGGCATCGGTGGCGCGGCCCCGTCAATTTGAATGCTGACAATTTCCTGCGATCGCAGATTGAGACTGCCCAGCACCGTACTGGCCTGGGCCTGGGCGTCTTCCACCGCCTCTCGCAGCGCCTGCTGGCGGGCCGCCTCTAGGGCCTCATCGGTGGCGATAAAGCTGACCCCGCGAATTTGGTTGGCCCCGGCCTTAACCGCGTCGTCAATCAGCGACCCCACGCTCTCGGTAGGCATGCGAAAGCTGACGGTATTGCTGCCGGTGTAACCAATCACGTCCTGGCGACCGTTCTCGTAGTTGTAGCGGGGGCTGAGCTGAATGCCGGTGGTTTCCAGTTTTTCGACCGACCGCGATCGCAGCAATTCGACCACCGCTGAGGTGCGCCGAGCCACCTCCTGCTGGACTGCGGCGGCATCGGTACCCTGCACATCGACCCCCAGTTCTACCTGGGTTTTGGTCGTCTGTACCGACTCCTCACCCTGGCCGGTTACGGTTAGAGTTCTCATCGCAGATTCTTGAGCCATAGCGACAGGGGTAAATAGAGGGGCAAAACTGAACCCAGAGGCCAGGGCTGCCGACATCATCGCCGCCGCCGCCAAGCGTCTGGGAGCATATCGTTTAGAGTTCATGGGCCTCACACTCATCAATAGACGTTAATTCATTCACTGTGCCACGGCGGTCCCTATCCAGTGGCGCGGTTACTAATTTCGATACAGATTTCGATACACGGTTTGGTGTAGGCTGCGGCAGCCAGCTAGGCTTCAGCCAGAATCAATCTGGCTCGGCCAGTCATAGATACTGCGGGCTCATTCGTTCACCTACGGAGCAGCTAGTTTTGGCGCTTGGTACCCAGGCCTTGGAGGGTAAGCGAGTTAATCCAGACCTTTGTCTCGGCCCAGACCTTTGACACAGCGCCCGCCACGCGTGGATGGGTGCCCACAGGGCGATATCAGGGGCCAATGCGTCTGCTTCAGTAGGTTCGTCGTCAAGGTCGTCGGGATCTTCAACGCACCGCTGGAGTTAGCTTGGTGCATCATCGCTATGCGTGACACACCCTAGGAATAATTGCGATCACCTACTTATATCTTTTGGCTGACGGACACAATGATGGGTTATCAACCCGTAGTCTCAAGCTGTATGCGTTGTCTTTGCCCAGTCACCCCACTCTAGGCAAAAAGGGATGCCCAACGGGCATCCCTTTTTAGTGAATTAGACAGGTTTCAATGCGATCTACACAATTGAAGCCATGCTGACATCGTTGGTGGCGAGCAGCTGTTGCAGCTCTTCAGAATCTACGGTTTCTTTGTCTACCAGCATATTGGCCAGCTGATCGAGAACGTGGCGATTTTTGGTCAGCACCTGCTTGGCGCGGGTGTAAGCCTGATCTACCAGGCCACGTACTTCAGAGTCAATGGTGGCAGCGGTTTCTTCAGAGAAATCGCGCTCAGCAGAGATATCGCGACCCAGGAACATATTGCCCTGCTGGCGACCCAGGGCCACAGGGCCGAGCTTATCGCTCATACCGAAGCGGGTCACCATCTGGCGGGCGACGCGAGCCACCTGCTGTAGGTCGTTAGACGCACCCGTGGTGACTTCTTCTTCACCGAAGATAATTTCTTCAGCGATGCGGCCACCGAGGGCGACAGCCATCTGGTTTTGCAGATAGGAGCGAGAGTACAGCCCCGACTCCAGCCGATCTTCGCTAGGGGTAAACCAGGTTAGACCACCGGCCCGTCCGCGAGGGATGATGCTGATCTTTTGCACGGGGTCGTAGTCGGGCATGAGCGCACCGACCAGGGCGTGCCCCGCCTCGTGGTAGGCGACGAGTTCCTTGCGCTTTTCGCTCATGACGCGGTCTTTCTTCTCGGGGCCAGCCAAAACGCGATCGATCGCGTCGTTGACCTCATCCATAGAGATCTCGGTCAGGTTGCGGCGGGCGGCGAGAATGGCGGCCTCGTTCAGCAGGTTCGACAGGTCGGCCCCGGTAAAGCCAGGGGTACGACGGGCGATCTTCTGCAGATCGACATCCTTAGAAAAGGTTTTGCCACGGGCGTGAACATTGAGGATTTCGAGGCGACCGGCGTAGTCAGGACGGTCTACCACCACCTGGCGATCGAAACGACCGGGGCGCAGCAGGGCCGCATCGAGCACGTCGGGGCGGTTGGTAGCGGCAATGATGATAATGCCGGTGTTGCCCTCAAAGCCGTCCATCTCGGTGAGCAGCTGGTTGAGGGTTTGCTCGCGCTCGTCGTTGCCGCCGCCGAGACCTGCGCCCCGCTGACGACCGACGGCGTCGATCTCGTCGATGAACACGATACAGGGAGCGTTGGCCTTAGCCTGCTCAAACAGGTCACGCACGCGGGAGGCACCGACCCCTACAAACATTTCGACAAACTCAGAACCGGAGATCGAGAAGAAGGGCACACCTGCTTCCCCGGCGACGGCCTTGGCCAGCAGAGTCTTACCGGTACCGGGGGGGCCAACTAGCAGCACACCTTTGGGAATCTTCGCACCGACAGCGGTAAAGCGATCGGCATTCTTGAGGAAGTCAACCACCTCGGTCAGCTCTAGCTTGGCCTGCTCAATACCAGCCACATCGCCAAAGGTGACCTGGGTCTGGGGCTCCATTTGCACGCGAGCCTTTGACTTACCAAAGTTCATGGCCTGGTTGCCGGGGCCACTCTGGGCGCGGCGCAGCACAAAAAACAGCACCCCCAGCAGCAGAATGGGAATTAATAGAGTGCTAAATGCCCGTACCCAAACGCTGTCGTCGCTTTGGGGCGTGACCACAATATCGACGTTGTTCGTTTCCAGGGTGCTGATCAGCTCCTGGTCGTTGGGCAGGTTAACGATTACCTGACCGTTGCCTTCGGGGTCAGTAAAGCGCGCACGGGTGCGATCGGCGCTGATGCTGACGCGCTCGATTTGGTTGTTTTGTACCGAGTCTAAAAACTGGCTGTAGCGCCAGGTCTGGGTTTCGGGGCCAGAACCATCAAAAATAGCGGTCGCTAGCGCAATCACTACCACGACCAGCAGGGCGTATAGACCTGCATTTCTCCACCGTTTGTTCACCGGGCTAATGCCTCCACTAATGTCTTGGAATGAACCATTTCTCAGAAACGGCCCGCTAAGGCTGATTTTTAAACAGACTGTAATGAGTAGAAGGTTATTAACTTATGTTAACGTCATC
>JBARVK010000150.1:0-1961 GCA_049646225.1 Nodosilinea sp. | reverse complement strand
CCTTGAATATATATTTTTGGGTAGGCTGCTCTAGCTTAGGGCAGCATACTTTTGCTTTAGGATCAGGGTTGGCCATACCCGGTTGGGTTCCCGTCGCTTTTACCCGTTACACAGCTACCGTGAATTTATGAAAACGCCCATAACGCAACGCATTTCAAGCCTGATTAGCTGGATACTGGTGGTCGATTTGGGGCTGGTGCTGCTCAGCCTGGGCTGGTTTTTGGTGGCCGTGCTGGGGCGCAGCATGAACCTCGACCTCGGCCTCGACCTCTGGTACTCGCTGTGGAACCCGCTGATTTTGCCTGCCCTGAGCGTGCTGATGGCAGGGGCGATCGCCAGCGGCGTGGTCGGCTGGGTGGGGCGACGGTTCAACACCGACCCGTCCTAATTGACCGGCTACCACATGCGCTGGGTGCGGGTATACCAGCGCAGCAGCACCCGCGCCAGCCGCTCGCTGTGGTGGCGAACGGTGAGGTCTTCGCGCTCATCCATCACGTTGGCGGCAATAATGCGGCGACCCGAGTCGAGAATAGCGGCGCGATCGAGCAGCACCGGCCCCACCTTCGCCCGGGCGTAGTGGCTGATCACGGCGTCGGAAGGCATTACTTTTTGCACCAGCACCGCGTCAAACAGGTAGCAGCCGCAGGCCGAGTCGATCGCCCGAATGTGGTCAGAAACCGAAAATCCATCGGTTTCACCCGGCTCAGTCATAATGTTGCAAACGTAGATGCGAGGCACCTGCCGAGCCGCGATCGCCTTCACCAGATCGGGCACCAGCAGGTTAGGAATAATGCTGGTGTAGAGGCTGCCGGGGCCAATCACAATATAGTCAGCCTCCTCGATCGCCTTGATTGCCTTGGGCAGCGGCGGCGGGTTGGGCGGTAGGCAGCCGATGTGCACAATCCGGCCCCTCGCCTCGGTAATTTTTGACTCGCCTACAATTCGCCGACCGTCGCCCAGCTCGGCCCACAGCTGCACATCCACCGAGGTCGAGGGCAGCACCTGGCCCCGTACCGCCAGCACCTTAGAGCTAGCGGCAATGGCCTGCTCCAGGTCACCTGTGATCTCGTTCATGGCGGTCAAAAACAGGTTGCCAAAACTGTGGCCTATTAGCCCACTACCCGACTCAAAGCGGTACTGAAACAGTTCAGTCAGCAGCTTTTCTTCGTCGGCCAGGGCCGCTAGGCAGTTGCGAATATCGCCGGGCGGCAGCACTCCCATCTCCCGCCGCAGCCGCCCCGACGACCCGCCATCGTCGGCCACCGTGACAATGGCGGTAATGTTAGAGCTGTAGCGCTTCATGCCGCGCAGCAGATTGGATAGGCCGGTGCCGCCGCCAACGACCACAATTTTTGGCCCCCGCGACAGCCGCCGCTGGGTCAGCAGGGCATCGAGCAGCTCTTCCTCATTACCGGGAATCAGCACGTCGGTAATAGCCCCCACAGTGCGGCTCTGGCCCCAAAAAATCAGCCCCAGCCCCAGCAAAATGCCGAGCGGGCCGCTGACGTAGTTGGGCACATAGGTGGTAAATGCCCGCAGCGCTGCCCCCAAAAGCTGCCCCGTATAGAACACTGGCGTGAGCTTAAACCAGATCATGGCACCCACTCCCACCAACAGCACCCCAGCCATGCTGAGCAGCAGCCAGCGCTTGACCAACAGCCCCGGTGCCAGCCACCACAGGAGCCGATTTACTCGCCGGGGCGGGGCCAGGGTGAGGGTCTCTCGCCTAACCTGACGAAAGAGCCGGGTCAGGGACGTATAGACACGTTTTAAGAACATGAACGGAGGTCGATAGCGATCTGACCAACCTGTGGGGTGGGTAAAAATAGGCATTTGCCTCGGCCCTCGGCCACTTAGCGGCCCTGCCCCAGGCCAAACTCGGGCCCACCCTGACGATTCGCCCTGGGGATATGGCATAAACCACCCTCGGACGTTTGAAGCCGCTTTTGATAGGATTGAGC
>JBARVK010000149.1:0-5862 GCA_049646225.1 Nodosilinea sp. | reverse complement strand
CCTCCAGAACTGGTTCCGCTGAGCCTAGTCGGCGGCTGAGCGGATATCGCGAATGTTTTGCGTCTCCCAAAGGGAGAAAGCCACCGGCTGTCGTAAACACCCAAAAAAGGCCCCTTGGTCAACCAGGGGCCTTTTTCATCATGCTCGGCAGTTTAGATTGTCTAAATCAGCTTCAGCTCTGGGTATTGGGCGATTAGCTCATCACTGCTGAGAGTGTCTCCGGTCTGCTGCGGGGTCCAGAGAACTTCCACAGCCAGCAGGTTTTCACTAGAGATCGCTCCAATCTGGTTCAGCGCCTGGCGCAGGTCTGCCGACGAGTAGATATCGGGCAGGTCGAGCTTGCCCTGGGTTGCTACGACCACCGTCGCCAGAATGTACTCCCCAGGAGCCTGGGCGGCGTCGCCCGGCAGCTTTGCCTGAACTTCAGCCTGGGTAAGCTGATTGTTGACGTTGGATAACGTTTCGGCGCTAAACCGGCTGCGAGCCGAGAGCGTATAGCGGTTGAATTCCTGCTCGGCGCTGAGCAAACGGGTTTGCTTGTCTTCGCTGGCGGCGTAGGCCCAGTAATCGGGGTGGCGCAGCAGAGCTAGGGTCGTCTCCTGTAGGAGCTTAGCCAAGCCTTGAGAGGTACCGGTATCGGCGGTAGTTGCCAGTCGGTTGAGGTCATCTTGCAGACCACGAGCCTCGGCCAGCAGTCCCACCTGGAGTTTCGCAATGGCTACCGGCGGGTTACTGCCAGCGGGGGCAGCGTAGTCATCACCAGAGACTGAGCCTCTCAAGCCCCTCACGACTACGTTGGCGATCGCGATGAAAATCAGCAGGGTAAACAACCCGCCAAACCCGCCCCCAATACCAATAAAGGGGAACAAGAAAGGAAAGCCAAACCCACCGCCGGGGTAGTAGCCACCGCCACCGGGGGCATAGGTACGGGGCGTCGGACTCATGCGTGGCGCGGGAGCCCGAAAACTTCCACCACCGATGCGTCCACCCGCAGCAGCCCAGGCTCCATCAGCAGTGCCAAACACCAAGGCGATGGCCAAAACGACGGCCATCAATGGCTTGACAAGCGGCTTTAAGCGTTGAAAGAGTTGTTTAACCATCGGGTACAACCGGAGTGCTAACGTGAAGTACTTTATGTCTTTAATGTAACGCGAAGTGCGGTAGCTGCCGCCGCCAAAAGACCAAAATTGATGGCGGAAACCCGTACTATCAGGCTCTAGCCCCCACCCACAATGGTGACAATTTCCAGCCTGTCGTTGGGGCGCAGGCGAGTGGTCTCCCACAGCTGCCGGTGGAGAATTTCGCCGTTGTATTCCACCGCTACCAGGCGCGGGTTTAGCCCCAGGGACTCTAAAAACGTGGGTAACAACGTGCCAGCACGACAGGACTGCGATTCTCCATTGACGAGAACAGAAAAGGCATCGGCACTGGGGTCAAACATAGCAGGCAAAAAGGGGTTAGAGTTCAAAATTTAGAGTTCAAGGTTCAAGGTTGGGGTTGACCGCAGCCTTTGGCCGTATACCTCAAACCCTTGCGCTCAAACCTGTCTATCAAACTGAGGCAGGATCAACCAACAGGCGCTGCGATCGTATGAAAGGTTTGGCGGTGGCTGGTTTGGGCAGCGAAATACTGGGCAATAAGAGTGGGGTTTTCGGCCTCAAGAATGGCCCGCACGACGGCCACGCGCTCGGCCCCCGCCTGCAACACCTCGGTCAAATTTTCGGTATTGATACCGCCGATCGCGTACCAGGGCACTGTGGCATGCTCGGCGGCGTAGCGCACGTACTCTAGACCAGCGGCGGCTTTATCGGGTTTGGTGGGGGTCGCATACACGGGGCCAACGCCGATATAGTCAGCGCCTTCAGCGATCGCGCGCTGCATTTCGTCAGGGTTGGTGGTCGAGCGGCCAATGATGCGCTGGCTGCCCAACAGCTGACGGGCAGTAGCGATGGGCAAGTCGGTTTGGCCCAGATGCACACCGTCAGCTTCTACAGCCAGGGCCAAATCGACGCGATCGTTGACCAAAAACAGGGCTCCGTAGCGATGACACAGATCGTTAAGCTGCTGGGCCAGATCGAGACGCAGGTGGTCGTCGGTATGCTTGTCGCGGTACTGCACCAGGGCTATGCCCCCCTGTAGGGCTGCTTCGACAATCGGCAGCAGGCGATCGTTAGGCGATGTCACTAGATAGGTCAACCCCTGGCGCAATCGCTGTAGCCGGTGCCCACCCAAAATTTCGCTTTCCAGCGCGTAGACCTGGTAGCGCATGGCTTTGCTGCCCACGGCCAGATCACCGCGGTAGAGCTTGCCGTATTCCTCCAGCACCCGCAGGGCCTCCTGTATGCGGCAAAAGTTAGCCTGCAAGACCGCCATTACGCTGGTGCGCTCGGCCTCTTGGGGATGAGTCAGGGCTGTGCCAGGGTCATTGGGAGTATCACGGCACAGGCGCAGTTCAGGGGCGTGCCACTGAGCTAGGGTTTGCCGCAGGTGCTTAAGCTGCTCGGTTTGACCCGAGTTATTCAACCCAAAGCGACACCATTCTTCAATAATTCGCAGCCCCTCTCGGGCTCGATCCAAATTGGCATCGAGAATGCGGTAGACGGCGGCATCGGCAGGGCTGGGCAGCCCTGGTAGCCCGGTCAACTCCGGCATAAAACAGCACAAGACAGAACTTCCACATCCTATCAGGCAGAAGTGCCAGGCAGAGGCTACTTTTGCTGCTCCATAATCTGCTGAATGCCCTTCACTGACGGATCGGACCGCCAGGTGACAAAGGCCTTCCAGCCAATGAAGAGGACCACCGCCGAGGCCACGATCGCCATCACCATTGAGAAAAACTGCCTAACAGAATCATTAGAGTCATCAAGGCGCATAGACCACTCCATGAATAAAAACAATTAGAACCGCGTAGATTCACGGATGAAGCAGATTCCTGCTGATGCAGGCCCTTAGTCTCTATATACCCCAGCGGCCGTCGTTTCATGTCAGTCGCCCAGACAGCTTGGGGGGCGATCGCCGCCGCAACGTGCCGCTATTTCTCAGAGGGGGCCAGTCGCTTTTTGAGCGAGTCGGCTCGACGGCGGGAGGTGGTGTTTTTAGGCTCTAGGGCCAGGGCGGTCTCGTACATCTCCAGCGCCTGGGTGGTTAGCTGTTTGCGTTCGTAGCTGTGGCCCAGATTGTTGAGTGCGGTGACGTACTCAGGCGAGATTTTTAGGGCTTCTCTATAATTGCGAATGGCCAGGTCGTACTGATCTTGGGCAAAGTAGGCATAACCCAGGGCGTTGTAGACCACGGCGGCGTTTTCGGTTTCGTCGTCGCCTAGCTGTTTGAGAGCCTGCTGTAAATAGAGGGCGGCCTGGGTGTAGAGCTTTTTGTCGAGCAGCAGGCTGCCCAGCTCGTAGTATTCCTGGGCGGTGCCTTTTTCTTTGCTCAGGCGCGACTGAAGCCGCCCCAGGGTGCTCTCAATGCGGCGGGTTTTGATCACCTGGCGCACTACAAAAAAGGCGGCAATGCTCAACAAGGCCAGCAGAATACCCAGGTATATGAGGAGCAGGTTGCTGTTTTCCATCCGGTCTTCGTTTCGCTCGTGAGGTCTAACTTATCTTGCCACGCCTAGGGCAACCCCCAGAAGGTCGCCCGATCTTCTAGCCAGCCAGTCTGGTGCCACTGGAGAACCGTTTCGCTCACCAGGGTGCGAAGGTCGGTGTATTGGGTGCCTTTGGGTAACGCGATCGCCAGCGGCTCCGCCGAGAGCAAGCTGGGCACCAGGTAATAGCCGTTGTAGACCTGCTGCAATCCTGTCAGCACGGTTACATCTCCAGCGAAGCCGTCAATTTGACCGCTGCTGAGGCGGCTAAGGGCCTCACTATAGCTTTGCACAGGCGTGAGAGAGGTCTGGGGCAACAGGTAGCGCACCACTGCCACGGTACTGGCCCCCTGCAAGACGCCCAGCTGTCGTCGCTGTAGGTCTTCCAGGCTTTGCAGCTGGGAATCGCGCACCAGTACCCCAGCCCCGTCGAGATAGTAAGGCGGGCTAAAGCTAACCAGCCGCTGCCGACTAGGCGTCAGGGTAACTCCGGCAATCGCCACATCGACCCGGTCTTCGAGGACGGCTAAAAGGCGATCGCGGTTAGGCACCACCGTATATTCAACAGCGGTGGGATCGCCAAAAATGGCCGTAGCCAACCCTTGGGCAATGTCAATTTCGAGGCCTACCAAGTGATCGTCGCGATCGCGAAAGCTCAGCGGTCGCCAGCCCTCGCGCACGCCCACCACTAGATATCCGCGATCGCGAATGGTATCCAGATCGGCTGCAAAAATCGGGAGCGCAGCCAGCTGCGCTCCCAATGCTAAACCAAACCCAAGCCAGTTCCATGCCATGGCGCTGCCGTGTCTACACTACGACGGCCCCTTACTGCGGTTTAGGGCCAGCCGCTAGGCCTGGTTGGCCACCTCGACAACTTTGGCAAACCCGTCGGGGTCTAGCACGGCCATTTGGGCCAGCATCTTGCGGTTTAGATCGATATTGGCTTTCTTGAGCTGACCAATAAGCTGGCTGTAGCTCAACCCGTGCATGCGAGAAGCCGCATTGATGCGAGTGATCCACAGACGACGGAAATCGCGCTTGCGGTTGCGGCGGTCGCGGTATGCATACCGGAGCGCCTTCATCACCTGCTGGTTAGCGGTGCGAAATAGCTTAGAGTGCGATCCCCTAAACCCTTTGGCTAATTTGAGAACTTTGTTGCGGCGCTTGCGTGCTACGTTGCCGCGCTTGACACGTGCCATGACTGGTTAACCTTTGGAACTAGTGAAACGTTATAACGGGATTGTCAACGATCGCCCTGACCTAGAGGTAGGGGAGCATCAGCTCAACATTGGGGGCGTCGGACTCGGAGACCACAACCGTCTTAGACAGCCGCGAGCGCCGCTCAGCATTTTTGTGCTGCAACAGGTGATTCTTAAACGCCTTGCGACGCATAATTTTGCCGCTGCCACTGCGACGAAAGCGCTTGGCGGCAGCTTTGCGAGACTTGAGCTTGGGCATGGTTACCACATTTTAGACACAGTCTTTAACTATATCACAGTACTTCGCTAACACAACGATGGAAAAGTCTAGGCTTGGGATCGCCATCACACGCCTAGGCAACGGGTTGAAAGACGTTTCTAGAATCTGGGGAGCAGGGGTGCTAGGGAGCCAATCGAGGCGGGGCGGCGGGATGGTTAACCTTCGAGTCTTATTCGCGCACCTAGTACGCCCTAGGGCCAGATTGCTATACATCTGCGGTGAGGACTGGGAGTCAGCGGAAACTATCTTGCCAATTTTTCGATTTTTTTGATTGTAGGGTTGTCAAGATTACACACTTGTAGCTACTATTAGTTTTGCGCGTAATCCTCAGTAGCTCAGTGGTAGAGCGGTCGGCTGTTAACCGATTGGTCGTAGGTTCGAATCCTACCTGGGGAGTTTAATTTTGTTGGCAAAGGCTTAACCCGGTATGCGGGCGTCTTGGCATAGGTGTGCTTACCGTCCGCTCGCTTCGAGGCGAGGCGTGGCTTTGCTTTTGCTGAAATCTAAAGAGAACCTTAAGCTAACGAGGGTCGTGGTTTATTTACTCAGGAAAATTTAGGGTTTCTGCTTATAATTTACCGAGGAATCGTATTATTCCGACACACCCCTTTACGTTTGGATGCTAGGCTACTCAAAGCTTTGCACACATTTCAGCTAGGCTGGTGTTGTTTTCGGGTCGTAACGTCTAGTTTGTGATGCCTCGTATTCTCGTCATTGATGATGATCCTGCGATCGCGGAGCTTGTTTCCGTCAATTTGGAAATGGCAGGCTACGACGTGAACCAGGCCGGAGATGGT
>JBARVK010000148.1:0-1841 GCA_049646225.1 Nodosilinea sp. | reverse complement strand
GTTATAGCGGTCTGCATGGCGAATTGGATGAGTGCCCTCATCGGCAGCGACCTGATTAGTTTTTCCAACCCATTGTTTTCCTTTCTGTTTGGCCCTGGCCCCTGGCTAGCCGAGGTCGCCGAATCGGAAGCGGAGCTAGAACCGCTAGTGCTGGCTAGCGTGCTGCTGAGTCTGATTGTGGTGTACCTCGCCGCCAAAATCGGCGGCGAGTTGTGCGCCCGTATTAACTTACCTGCGGTGTTGGGAGAGCTAGTGGGGGGCGTCGTTGTAGGCGTCTCGGCCATGCACCTGATTGTCTTTCCCGAAGGCGGCAGCGAAGTGCCGTCGCTGCTCATGAAGCTGGTCGGTATGACCGCTGGGCAGTCTCCTGAGGGGTTGCTGCGGGTCTTTCAGGGCGAAAGCGAGGTGATCTCCATCCTGGCCGAGCTAGGGGTCATTATTCTGCTGTTTGAAATTGGCCTAGAGTCCGATCTCAAAGAGCTGATTCGGGTTGGCCCTCAGGCTGCCATGGTCGCCGTGGTTGGGGTTGTCGCCCCCTTTGCCGCCGGTACGGTGGGGCTAATTGCCCTGTTTGGCATCGACACCATTCCGGCGGTGTTTGCCGGGGCCGCTCTCACCGCCACCAGCATTGGCATTACCGCCAAGGTGCTGGCCGAGATGCAGCAGCTCAGCTCTAAAGAAGGCCAAATTATCATTGGAGCCGCCGTTCTGGACGATGTGCTCGGCATCATCGTGCTGGCGGTAGTCGCCAGCTTGGCCAAAACTGGCGAGATCGAAATTCTCAATGTGGTCTACCTGATTGCCGGAGCCGCTGCGTTTTTGGTCGGTTCAATTTTGATAGGTCGGCTGCTGAGCCCCTACTTTGTCATGGTGGTTGACCAGATGCGAACTCGGGGCCAGGTCATCACCAGTTCGCTGATTTTTGCCTTTGTGCTGGCCTATATTGCCGCTGCTATTCAGCTAGAGGCCATTTTGGGAGCCTTTGCAGCGGGCCTTATTTTGGCCGAGACCTCCAAGCACAAAGAGCTGGAGGAGCAAATCAGCCCGATTGCCGACATGCTGGTGCCGATTTTCTTCATCACCGTGGGGGCGCGCACTGACCTGAGCGTCCTCAACCCGCTGGAACCGGCCAACCGCGCCGGGTTGATTATTGCCTCGTTTTTGGTCATAGTCGCCATTATCGGTAAGGTCATCGCGGGCTTTGTGATCGTTGGAAAACCAGGTATCAACCGCCTGGCGGTGGGAGTCGGTATGATTCCTCGGGGCGAGGTGGGTCTGGTGTTTGCCGGAGTGGGGGCCGCCAGCGGCGTGCTGACCGAATCGCTAGAGGCCGCCATCATCGTCATGGTGATCTTCACCACGTTTTTAGCTCCGCCTCTGCTGCGAGTTGTCTTTAAGGACGACGAGAGCGAGATTACCCCAGCTGAAGCCGCCCCAGAATTGGAAACCGCCGACGAGGTGGGGTCGTAGGAAGGAGGTTGTAGGGGCGGGAAAATCTAGTCGCAAGGGTTGCACGGTTTCACCACCGATCGCCTCTAGGGTAATCCCCGCTGCATCTAAACTTGCGGCTCTGACCTCGCTGGCCCAGTCTACATTAGCGACCTTGGCCCAGGCCAGCCGATCGTCGCGATGGTCTTGGTTGAGGTGATTGGCGATCGCAGTCAGCAACTTATCCGTCAGCGGCGCACCTGGTCAGAACGTGTCGTAATCGGCGGCCATATGAGTAGCGAACCACTCCAACACAACTTGAGAGTCAGGCAGGTGCTTGGGGGACATCTTTCCAAAGGTTAGCCACCCACCCATGCATCCTGACTGTAAAGAGTACATAGGGCACCTTTGAC
>JBARVK010000147.1:0-2889 GCA_049646225.1 Nodosilinea sp. | reverse complement strand
GCTAAAACTGACCTAACGCTGCCATCAAAGCTCAATCAGGGGCTGGAGCGTGTGGTTGGCGAGGCCGAAGAATATTAAGGAAACCGTAGCGCTGTTCAAAGGGTCGCTAAAAATCGTATGGTTTTGAGAGGACACCGCCCCTCTACAGCGGCTTTCATTTAGCTTTATTTTTGTTCGTAAACGGCTCAGCATTGTCTATGGCTTCCCCCACCATTGAATCGGTTCTGCACGAAAACCGCCTGTTTCCCCCCGCCGATGAGTTTGCCCAAAACGCATCGGTCAAGAGTCTGGAGGAGTACCAGGCTTTGGCTGAACGAGCGGCGGCAGACCCGGCGGCGTTCTGGGCCGATCTGGCCAGCCAGGAACTGCACTGGTTTAAGCCCTGGGACACGGTGCTCGATTGGCAGCCTCCCTTTGCCAAATGGTTTGTGGGCGGCAAAATCAATATTTCCTACAACTGTTTAGACCGCCACCTAACCACCTGGCGGCGCAACAAGGCCGCCCTAATCTGGGAGGGAGAGCCGGGCGACAGCCGCACCCTGACCTACGCCCAGCTGCACCGGGAGGTGTGCCAGGTGGCCAACGTGCTGAAGGGGCTGGGGGTGCAAAAGGGCGATCGCGTCGGGATCTACATGCCGATGGTGCCCGAGGCGGCGATCGCGATGCTGGCCTGCGCCCGCATTGGCGCACCCCACACCGTAGTCTTTGGCGGCTTTAGCGCCGAAGCCCTCAAAGATCGCCTCAACGACGCCGAGGCCAAGGTAGTCATTACTGCCGACGGTGGCTTCCGCAAAGACAAAGTGATCCCGCTTAAAGCAGCGGTTGATCAGGCCCTGGAGGGTGGTGGCGTACCCAGCGTGTCAGCTGTGCTGGTAGTGCAGCGCACTAAGGAAGACATTCCCATGGTAGAGGGGCGCGACCACTGGTGGCATGAGCTGCAGGCCAACGCCTCGGCCCACTGCCCGCCGGAAGAAATGGATGCCGAAGACCTGCTGTTTATTCTCTACACCAGCGGCACCACGGGCAAGCCCAAGGGGGTAGTGCACACCACGGGCGGCTACAACCTCTACACCCACATGACTTTCAAGTGGGCCTTGGATATCAAAGATACCGATGTCTACTGGTGCACCGCCGATGTCGGCTGGATCACTGGCCACAGCTACATTGTCTACGGGCCGCTGTCGAACGGGGCCACCACGATGATGTACGAAGGGGTGCCCCGACCCTCCAACCCTGGCTGCTTTTGGGACGTGATCGAGAAGTACGGGGTGACGATTTTCTACACCGCGCCGACGGCGATTCGCGCGTTCATTAAAATGGGCGACGAGCTGCCCAAGGCCCGTGACCTGTCATCGCTGCGGCTGCTGGGCACCGTTGGCGAACCGATCAACCCCGAGGCCTGGATGTGGTACCACCAGGTAATTGGCGGTGAGCGCTGCCCGATTGTCGACACCTGGTGGCAGACGGAAACCGGCGGCTTTATGATTACGCCGCTGCCGGGGGCAATTCCCACGAAACCCGGCTCGGCCACCCTGCCCTTCCCCGGCATTTTAGCCGACGTGGTGGATTTGGAGGGCAACCCCGTGGCCCCCGGCGAGGGCGGCTACCTGGTAATCAAGCACCCCTGGCCCAGCATGATGCGCACGGTCTACGGCGACGACGATCGCTTTCGCCGCACCTACTGGGAGCACATTGCCCCGGTGGATGGCCAGTACCTGTACTTTGCGGGCGACGGTGCCCGTAAAGACGCTGACGGCTACTTCTGGGTGATGGGCCGCGTCGACGACGTGATCAACGTGTCGGGTCACCGCCTGGGCACCATGGAGGTAGAGTCGGCCCTGGTGTCGCACCCCGCCGTGGCCGAGGCCGCCGTGGTGGGCCGCAAGGACGAGGTCAAGGGCGAAGACATTTTTGCCTTTGTGATTTTAGAGGGCCAGTACAGCCCCAGCGACGAGCTGAAGCAGCAGCTGAAGCAGCACGTGGTGAACGAAATTGGGGTGATTGCCCGGCCCGGCGAAATTCAGTTTGCCGACGCCCTGCCCAAGACGCGATCGGGCAAGATCATCCGCCGCTTTTTGCGCAATTTGGCCAGCGGTGAGGCGATCGCAGGGGACGCTTCTACCATGGAAGACCAAAGCGTACTCGATCAGCTACGCCAGAGCTAGCTCTCAAGGAGTTAGAACGCCGGTATTCGAACCCGGCTTCTGAGCCATAATGCATGCGCTAAAGCGGCGGCGACGAATCTGACCTCTCTAGCCCTACCGCTGCTTTGGTCGTTGGGTCTAGGTACTGACAGCAAAGAAGGCTCAGTGCCACCTCTAAGACTAAATCCTATCTGTATACCCCCAATTTTTGGGGGTATTGCAGTGCAATACCCCTACGAGGTGCCCGTTTTGAACCGGAGTTTGGTGGGTTGGATTCAGCATGAGGCCGTACCCGCTTGGGCAGGTCTGTGGCACTAGAAATTAATTGCGCTATTAGCAGCAAACTTGGCAGAAGAGCCTAGATGGCAAAGAACTGGCTTCAAACGCGTTCCTTTAGACCATCCCCAAATTTTGAATATTATCTTAAGGAATAGGTCATTTCCCCAAGAATAAGATGGGCAAATTTCTCAAAGCCCATCATCGCCTACAGAATAGCGGTGGCTTCGAAGGCAGCTTGTCATTAAACGCTGAGATTTATTTCCTCACCCCGTCGTTCAGACGTTAGGCAGGAGAGCTAAACCAGTAGGTAGCCCTAATTAAACGACGCTGGGCGGTGTGTTGTGGCGATCGCCCAGCGTACCGCCCGGGTTAGCTTTGTGCGTCATCGCTGCGCGTGACGCACCCTATGAATACTTGCGATCGCCTGCTTAAACTCAGCCAGAACCTGAGTAAGCAAGCTATAGGG
>JBARVK010000146.1:0-21454 GCA_049646225.1 Nodosilinea sp. | reverse complement strand
CTCTGAGTCCGGGGGCACACGCCTCCTGAATCGCTTTGAATTTGACATTGCTAACCCAGTGGTGCAGGCTGGGTTCAACTGGTTTGCGGCCAGTTGGACAAAGCGTGATATGGCTGCTCAACTGTATCGTCTTAAACAGGTTGCCGAAACTCTTGGCCATCCCGACGACTAATTTTTTAGGATCGTGCCTGTTCTAAATGTCTTGATTCCTGGTCATAGAACCCGAACATGTTTTGGCTCTATGACCAGGGAAGGAGGCTTACGGGGCTAACGTCTGCCGTCGAAGCGAAGGGAAAAGTACTGTATGTAGGAAAATTTCAAATAGAAAAGCCGCAGGGCGTTGAAGCGCTGCGGCTTTTCTATTTGAAATCTGAGGGTGGTTAGCTAGAGGTGGTTTGGGCTGCCAGCATCTGCTTGAGCTTTTCGAGCTCTCCCGCCCAACGGGGGTCAGGCTGAACGGTGCCGCTGCTGGCCGTGGCCGTAGGGGAAGCCTTCCGAGTATTGCCCTTGCCGGAGGAGCGCTTGCCACTGACCTCGCTGCTAGAACGCGTGTCCGCTTCGCCCTCAGGCTTGGTGCGGGGTAAAGCTTTCTCAATCTTGAGGGGCATATCAGCCAACATTTGGCCGTTCAGTTTCTCGACGATTTCGTCAGCTTTTTCGTCAGTTTTTACGGTAACGAAACCAAACCCGCGACATTTGCCGGTTTTTTTGTCGGCAATCAACTTCACAGAAACTAAATCAGCGTTGAAATCGGTGAAAACGCTTTCAAACTCCTGCCGTTCTAAATCTTTGGAAAGATTGCCAACGTAAAGGCGAATTGACATTTGAGATACCTCTGGTGTTCTAAAACTAAAGGCAAATGAATCGAGATCGATAACCTTGCCGAATAAAGTTTGGGCTTTAGGCCAACTGCTACCTACCCACAATGCTGCTAACCAAACTAACTACTATCAGGATTGCAGACTATGACCTAAAAATGCCAGTCAGGTTGCATCACAATGTCAAACTTAAGCCTTTTGGTAGCTTATCAAATTCTGGCTCTAGAGCTGGAACAAATTCATTCGTATTACCGGCTCGTAGATTGAGTGTAGAGAAGAAACAGTAGGCTATCGGCACTCATCCCATTTTGCTGAGGAGGCCTGTGCCAGGTAGCCTAAACACCACAAAAGCCGACTAACCGAGTCATCTGCCTCAAGGGAGAAGCCTTCCCAGCATTTTTGGTGAAGTTGCCCCCCTCTGACTTACCAAGACCAGCTTTGCAAGATATCACCGCCTATCAACCGGCTGCACTATCTACTACGGTAACACGGTATTTGCTTCGCTGCCGGCCCTGAGCGCTGACTTCAACCTTGGCCCCTAAGTAAAAACCAGCCGGCGAGGGCTGGTTTCTTTTGCTGTGTTGAGAGTAGGAGAACCCATTACCTAACAACCCCTGAAGCCAACTCACCGAGTGGTCAGGGAACCCAGGCATGTGTTTCTGTAAATTAATGTAACACTGGCGAGCCTTTTTTGCAACATAACTTTACGTAAAGCGCTCAGCCGCCTCTGACAATGGCCAAAATGCCGATGAGGCTGCTAATCAGGCTGATCAACGTAGCCCAAACAGGGCCGTGGGTAGAGAACTGGTGGCGCTGATCGAGCGTCACCTGGTCAATGTCTACCCAGAGCATGCCGCCACCGTAGCGACTCCATCCGGTGACGGTAACCCTGCGTCCGACCCAGTTGAGGGGATGGGTCTGAGGCTGAATCAAGCCCTGTAGGCTGCCTAAGGGCACAGGATTAATTAGTTTTACCAGGCCCGACGTATCCTCCAGGTAGAGTTCCTGACAGCCCCAGTTACCAGCTCCAGCTAGGCCCCGGAGTTGGCCCCTCAGGCTGATCGGTTGTCCCTGTACAGGCAATAGCGCAGGATGCTGTAGGAGGGCAGCAACCGTCTTCTCGCTAGGATCATGGGCTGTTTGGCTGCTAGGTTCCGGAAACAATGTGTTGATGCGCAGGAGTAGACCCAACCCCAGCCCTAGCCAAAGCCCGCCCGTCAGAATGCTGGGGTCTTGGTAGAGCCAGCTCAGCCGCTGCCAGCCGAGCCGGTTGACGACTCCCCCGACAAACCACAGCCCCATCGCTAAGCTGCCTCCGGCAGCTAGCCCTGCTAGCGGACCTTTTTGCAGCAGCAGCAGGGGGAGTGATACGGTGGCTGCCGCGAAGGGCGGTGGCCCGGATGACTCGTCGGGGGTGGGGATAAGGCTGGGTTGGTACCGATGTAGAGCCTGCTGATTGAACCAGCGTAAGCGATCGCCCAGCGGGTGGTGGGAGGCATTGACCTGTAGCCACTGACGATAGGGGTTGAGGCCATCCACAGCCAGCAGGGTGCTAAGGACGGTGGTGCGATCGCTCCCCCCCAGGGACAGTAAGCCGCCGGCAGAAATAGCCTGGCGGCTGCTGATCGGCATCAGTACTTCCAGACTTATATGGAGCGGGTGAAGGGTGCCGTGCTGTTGCAGGTAGGCTGCGATCGCCGCTGTTGCGTTCACCATCATCTCGATCATCTGGCTGGGCTGCTGAGTGAGAACACTGACGCGGCGATCGCCCCACCGGCAGCAGAGTCGCGATAGCCACAGCACCGCCTGCCGGAGCAGCCAAAACAGGCCATAGAGAAGACTTGCGCCGCTACCCAAAAGGCTCCGAAGCGGCTGATTTGAGGTATCTGCTCTCTGAGCCAGCCCGCGATACCCAGTATGCAGCAGCAGCAACGGTAGTCCAACCGCTGATAGCATCGGCAGACTGCCATTGACCAGGCGAGCCAGTTCGTAGCTGTAAACCGTGGCTAAAGCCTGATCTGACGATTGATCTAACCACCCCTGGCTGACCACAATGCGGGTATAGCGGGGCAGCCAGCCGTAGCTAAAACACAGCGGAGCCGGGTCGGCAATGAGCCGTAGCTCTGGGATTGGCCACCCCTGCTGACGGCACACCTGACGCAGCAGGCGCAGCGAACTGGGACTATAGGTTTGCAGCTGACGAATAGATAGAGGGCGCTGGCGGTACCAGGTGGCCAGTGCGAAATCCATCAGCCAGGGGCTAGCCAGGGCCAGCAGCACCAGACTTAGTACAACCCAAACGGTATACGTTTGATAGGCTCCGGGCAGGCTCAGCTGAACCGGCCAGCGCACCCAGCGCAGAATCCGATCGGCGGTTCTCAAGACGAAATGAAAGGCCCAGTTGGTGATCCAGACTAGGGCGATCGCGGTCAACCCCTGCCCTAGCCACAGCGTCAGAGGCCGCTTCGGTAAAGGCTGAGGCTGTGGCACGGGCTGGGACCGCCCCTGCGGCGCGGCTGGGGCGGATACCGACGACGCAGGGGGTGACATCGGCGAAGATGCGGCGACCGCAGGTGTTGGGCTGGGAGCCGTTGCCTCGGTACCTTTACTCTCCGGGGCCGGTTGCTGGTTGAGCTGGTGATAGTGAAACAGCGATCGCGCGTTGGGCCCAGAAATCCCTGGGCCCAACGCCTCTGGGCCTGAAGTCTCTGGATGTACACGATCGGTGTTGACCTGAGCGTTGGCTGCCTCAGTGACGGCCTGATTGGGGTCGGTAGCCTCAATCGATGAATGTCCAAGTTCTAGACGCCGCTGGGACACGGACACGGGTTTCGAGTTCCCTAGGGGCACAAAGCCACTCAAATCTGAGCGGGCAGCGGTGGTTTGGAGCTCTGCGGCCTGCTCAGGCAACTGACTCAGCACCTGGCTGGCCCAGTGTTGGGCCTGGGGGACAGAGCTATCCAGCAATTGTTGACAGAGGTGTCTGACCCGATCCGCTTGACCTAGGTGCTGGTGTACCCGTACCTGACCGATAAGGGCTTTGAGGTAGTAAGGCGATGTCGAGGGAAGCTTCCCTAGGCGCTGAAACCGCGCCAAAGCCTGGTCATAGTCCTGGGCTTTGAAGGCGGCCATGGCCTGTTGGTAGAAGGCCTCTACCGACAGCCGAGCCGAGCGACTGGTATCTAAGGCCCGATCATTGGGGGTAGACTTGGGATCTTTGGGCTGCGCCATACGTCGTGATTAAACGTAGAAAGCAGAGATAGAGAAGTTCAAGCATAACCAACTATTCCCAATCTGTTTCGCTTCCCTTTCGCCTGGCTATTAGAGGCTCGAATCAACTGAGACGAAACACCCTAATTGAGGAACCTCGCGGCTCCCTAGACTAAACTTAGTCATGCCGTTGCCTCTACCTCAATGATTGTTCTGAGCCTATTTGTGACCAGTTTCCTGGCCTGGTTTCTCAGCCTCTTGGCGGGGGGCGGCAGCCCGTTTATTCTAGTTCCAATGATCTCTCTGCTGGTGGGTGCCCAGGCTATCGCACCCGTCATCACTACCGGGCTGCTGATTGGAAATGCGCATCGGGGGTGGGTCTTTAGAGACCACATCGATTGGGACGTGACCGCCTGGTACATACCCGGTGCCATTCTGGGTGCGATTTTGGGCTCCTACGGGCTGGCTCGCATCCATCCTGAGGGAGTGCAGATGCTGTTGGGTATAGGGCTGCTGGCTATGGTTGTCAACTATCTGCTGCCCAGCTCAGACCACTTTTTTGCGATTAAAGCTTGGTATTTTCTACCCGTATCTTTGGTCAACGCCATTGGCTCGGCGCTAGTTGGCAGTACTGGCCCGGTTATGAATCCGCTCTATCTCAACTATGGGCTCGAAAAAGAGGCCATGGTAGCGACCAAAGCCTTCAATCAGACCGTTCTTCATTTAGTCAAAGTACTCGCCTATGCTGCTTTTGGCAATTTGAGTGGGGATTACCTGACCTACGGCTTAGCAATTGGTTTGGCCGCTCTACCGGCCAACTGGCTGGGCAAGCAGGTGCTATCAAAACTCTCGGTTCAGCAATTTCGGCAGCTTGTGTTTGCCTTCGTTGCAGTCAGTGGTGTGGCCATGATCTGGCAGCAGCGACACTTTTTAACCGTTTGGCTGATGTGATCTCGAATGTCTACCCCACAAATCGAAACAGGCACCGTTGGGCACAATGTTTGGGACTAGGGGGTACCTGGCTCATCAACGCTCAGCAGCGCTTCTACTAAACCATAGAGGTCAATTTCATCGGCTCCAGCCAGCTGACGATCTTTGAGATCGGTGAGCCCGCGGGCTAGCTCTGGGGCCCGAGTTTTATAATCGCGGTGGGCGGCAAGCATATCTTCAAAAATAGATTGCTCAATTTCGGCTCGATTTTGGCCTTCCCTCAGGGGTGTTTGGTAGCCTACTTCCTCTACGTCGTACTTGATCAGTACGACTAACGTGTTGGTCGCCGCTTTAATCGCCTCCTGGAGACGGCGCGCGTCTAGATCCAGGCGATCGAAGCCCACCTGGCCAGTTAGTCTCAGCTCCAAAATAGGGGCGGTATCGCTCGGATACTCGGCCACCGCCGCGATCGCTTTGTCCATAGCGGTTTGGGTCAGCTGATCCAGGCTCTCCTGCCCTTTTGCCACTACCTCCAGGCGCACAATGGGGCGCTGAAAGTAGTCGGTTTTGAGTTGGGCATTCACCCCCTGGGGCGATAGCTCTACCAGGTAAGCCCCTCGCTGGAAGCGGCTTTCTTCCACGTTATTGGCCTCCAGCGAGCCGGGGTTAAACACCCAGTCCTCAGCCGTGTAATTTTTGTGAATATGGCCTAAGGCTAGATAGTCTACCCCAGCCTCCTTTAGGGGCAGCAGTTCGGCATAGCGTAGTGCCCCGGCGTAGCGAGCAATTTGCCCCTCTAAACCGTGGTGAAAGAGGAGAATTGTATGGTCGGGGCCAGCCGGGAGTGCTCGAATGGATTCGGCTAGCAGCTCAATGGCGCGAGGGGCGGTGGCACCGTACCAGTTTGAGCCCACAACGCGTACCCCGCAGGGTAAGTCAATATACCCCCCCGAGCGCGTGGCTTCGCTCCAGGGCAGCAGGCGACTGTCGGCGTCGGCCCCATCATTGGGTTCTAGTAGCTTAAGCAAATCCCACTCAGACAGGTACTTGAGCCAGCTTGTGCGGGTTCCGTAGGGACGGTTGTCATGGTTGCCCTCGATCGCTAACACCGGAATCCCGGCCTCCTTCAGAGCCTGTAGACAGACCTGGGCTTGGTTGAGGGTGGCAGGTTTGATGTTGCGATGCTCAAACAGATCCCCAGCGATCGCGACAAAATCGACGTTTTCCTCAATTGCGTAGCGCTCTAGCACCGTCTGTAGGGCGCGAAAAAAGTCCTTAGTGCGCTCTGGGGTGTCGTAGCGATCAAACCCGAGATGAATGTCGGCAATGTGGAGGAATTTGGCCATACGCTTCTCTCAGATCGCTGCGGGAACAGAAGTTAAAGACTGGTACTCATTGTAGAAGCACGCTTAACCGTTCCGAATCGCTTGGCTCCCTAGCTCCCCGGCTCCTTAGCTCAAAGCGATCATATCTTGCTACGGAGTACCCGCGCAGAAAGTGCTTTTGGAGCCTACCACTCGTCCAAGCAAGCCTCTAAACCGCAGACGACGACTCAGCCGCTAGCTCCTCTAATCGCTCCTGCTGGTCACGGCTGATGCACGATTGAATCAGCGGGTCTACATCGCCCTCCAGCACCGGAGTGAGAGTAAAGTTTTGGTTGAGGCGGTGATCGGTAATCCGGTTGTCTTTGTAGTTGTAGGTACGAATTTTTTCCGATCGCGCCCCCGTTCCTACCTGCGACTTACGCATCGACGATACGGCCTCCTGCTGCTCCCGTAGCTTCATCTCGTAGAGCTTGGCCCGTAGAATTTGCATTGCTCGTTCCCGGTTTTGAAGCTGCGATCGCTCCTCAGTACAAAAAATCCGAATTCCTGTGGGCTTGTGGAATAGATCCACCGCTGTTTCCACCTTGTTGACGTTCTGGCCGCCCGCACCGCCCGATCGAGCGGTGGTCAGCTCGATATCTTTAGGGTCGATCTGCACCTCAACATCATCTACCTCGGGCATAATGGCCACGGTAGCCGTAGAGGTGTGGACTCGCCCACCGGCCTCGGTTACGGGCACGCGCTGAACCCGGTGCACCCCCGCCTCAAATTTGAGCTTGCTGTAGACGCGATCGCCCGCGATCTCCAGAATTGCTTCTTTAAATCCGCCCATGTCGGCCGTAGACTCGCTGAGCAGCTTTACCCTCCAGCCCTGATCCTCGGCATAGCGAGAGTAAAGCCGCACCAGATCGCCCGCCCAAATGCTGGCCTCATCACCACCCGTACCGGCGCGAATCTCCAGCATAATGTTTTTGTCATCGTTGGGATCCTGAGGAAGCAGCAGAACCTTAAGACGCGTTTCCAATTCCGCCCGCTTTTCCTCGAGAGTATCGACCTCTAAAGCTGCCATCTCCCTCAGCTCAGGATCGCCGCTGGCCTCTTTATAGATCTCCCGCGCACCGGCTAGCTCAGTCTCGGTCTCTTTCCACTCGGTGTAAGTGTTCACGGTCTCTTCCAGCGAAGACCGGGCCTTGGCAATGTGCTGAAACTCGTCGGGATCCTTGGCCACATCAGGGTCAGCCATTCTCCGCGTTAGCTCATGGAACGTCTGCTCCACTGAGTTGAGTTTTTCAATTAAGTACGCCTCAGCCATGGTGTCCTCTTGTCTGCCGACTAGCCAAAATCTTGACTCTAAGTGCTACAGCAGAGGGGCTAAGCCTTGTCGTCAGCCTTGTCGGCGGCGGCAGGTGCCGACGTATCGGCCATGCCATACTTACGCATAAAGCGTTCCACCCGACCCTCGGTGTCAATGATTTTTTGGGTGCCCGTGTAAAAGGGATGATTCCCAGACCACACATCCACGTGCAGCTCGGGTTTAGTAGACCCCACGGTCATGATTTCTTTACCGTCACAGAATACCTTGGCCTCGGGGTACCAGGTGGGGTGAATGTCAGACTTTGCCATAGTGGTGAATTAAAAAAACATCAACAAACGCAAACAGGAGGAATCAAAAAGCTCTGAAAAACTACGATTAACCGTAGACCTAAGGGTTTTACAGAGCCTTTTGAGCCACACCCAATACCCAACTTAGCGCTTCGAGAACTGAGGAGCCTTACGGGCTTTCTTCAGGCCGTACTTACGACGTTCCTTAGCCCGAGGGTCACGGGTCAGGTAGCCCTCAACCTTCAGTGGCTTGCGGTTCTCAGGATCCAGCTCGCACAGCGCCCGAGCCACGCCAAGGCGAATGGCATCAGCCTGCCCGGTTAGCCCGCCGCCCTTCACGTTAACCAAAATATCGTAGGCGTTTTCCAGCCCTAGCACCTCTAGAGGAGCCTTAGTAGCATTTAGGTAGGCTGGGTTGAACTGCAAATAGTCATCCCCAGGGCGCTTGTTAATAATCAGCTGGCCGTTGCCGGGGATCAAACGCACGCGCGCAATAGATGTTTTACGGCGACCGGTACCCCAGTACACCGCTTGTTGAGATTGATCGGTGGCCTGCATTATTTCGCTTCTCCAGGAATAGTGTTGACAACGTGAACTTCAGGATTTTGAGCCTGGTGAGGATGCTCTGTTCCGGCGTACACTTTGAGCTTGGTTAACTGCTTACGACCCAAAGAGTTTTTTGGCAGCATGCCTTTCACAGCCTGCTCGATAATGCGCTCAGGGATGCGGGCCTGCAGCTTGTCAAAGGTCTCTACTTTCATGCCACCGGGGCGACCGGAGTGGCGGCGATAGAGTTTGGTGCTAGCCTTGCGACCAGTGACCACAACTTTTTCAGCATTGACCACAACGACGAAGTCGCCGGTATCCATGTGAGGCGTAAACGTAGGTTTGTTTTTGCCGCGCAAAATAGTGGCAATTTCAGTGGCCAGCCGTCCCAGGCGCTGACCCTCAGCGTCGATTACGTGCCACTGCTTCTGGACAGAATCGTGGGGGGGAATGTAGGTCTTAGTAGTCATAGCGCTTGAGCTGCCTTTCTCAGATAAACCATACTGATGAAACAAACAATCTAATCAAACCTGAACTTGCGTTAGGCCACGGCTGACCCCCAGAAGAAATGAGGTTGGGCATCAAACCATACCTCCGGGGCAAAGGGGGTATCGTCATAGCCGACCCGAAGCAAGCACAATCCCTGGGCCGGAGCGGCATACTTGACGCGTTGACGCTGGCGCTGCTGCCAGAGCTGGCTAAACTCTGCTGGCGATAGCTCTCCACTGCCAACCTTCACAATCAGGCCCATGATTAGCCTCACCATGCCGTATAGAAACCCTTTCGCCTGAAGCTCAACGGTCAAAAAGGTGTCCTGACGACGACATTCTGCCGCCTGGAGGTCGACCCAGGAGTGTGGCTTACCCGAGCGCGCCCGATGGAACGCACCCATGTCGTGGTGACCAATCATGGCCTCCAGCGCGGCTTGAATCTTGCCTTGATCCAGATGCTGGCGGTAATAGTGCCACACAAAGGGGCGCACGAACAGGTTAGGCCGTTGTCCAGTGTAAAGGGTGTAGCGGTATCGTCGCCAGCAGGCCGAGAACTGAGCATGCCAGGTATCGGATACCATCGCCGAGGCCCGAATTAGAACGTCGTCGGGTAGACGGGCGTTCAGCACATCGGCCCAGCGGTGGGCTGGAATAAAACCTGGCGCATCGAAGTGGGCCACCTGGGCTGCCGCATGAACACCCGTATCGGTTCGCCCGGCCCCGCTCAGGCGAACGTCATAGCCCAACACCGAGCGAATTGCGGCCTCAATTTCACCCTGCACAGTCCTGGCATTGGGCTGCCACTGCCAGCCATGGAAACGAGTGCCCACATACTGCACGACCAAAGCAACCCGCTGAGTTGTCTGGTCAAACTCGGCGGGTTGGTTCTCTAGGCTGCGCTGTATGGGGGATAACTTCTCCATGGGACATAGCAGAGGACTAATGGACAGAGGCATGAGCTAATCGATCGAAAGCGATGCTTAGGTCAGCTCAATGATGGCCATTTCGGAGTTGTCGCCGCGACGACGGACGGTTCTGACAACGCGAGTGTAGCCACCCTTGCGATCGCCGTAGCGCTCACCGGCTTGACTAAACAAAGCGTGAACGAGCTGTTTGTCGTAGATATAGCCGAGGGCCTGTCGCCGAGCCGAAAGCGAGCCATCCTTAGCCAGCGTAATCATGCGGTCGGCCTCTTCGCGCACTGCTCTGGCCCGGGCTTTGGTCGTTGTAATTCGACCGTGACGAATTAACTCCGTAGTTAGAGAGCGAAGCAGAGCTTTACGCTGGTCTGCAGGCTTCCCAAGTTGATGAACGCGGCAACGGTGACGCATGGTACTGAACTCAGATGAACAACAAAATTAAAAATACACAGGGGAAACTTCGAACCTGCCAGGGCTCTCCCCTACTCAACCCTCATTTCAAGCCGTTTTCGAAGCTTTTTCTAGGGGCAGGGTAATGCCCAACCGCTCTTGGAGAGCTTCGATAACTTCTTCAGCGGACTTCTGGCCGAAGTTTTTGATCTCCAGCAGATCTTCTTGACTAAAGTCCAGCAGATCTGCCACCGAGTTGATCTGAGCACGCTTCAGGCAGTTATAGGCTCGTACCGAAAGCCGCAGTTCTTCGATGGGAATTTGATTATTTGGGTCTTCTTCCTTAACCTCTTCGTCAAACTTAGGTTCAAGCGTGACGTCTTTTAGGGGTGCGAACAGACTGACCAGAATATCGGCGGCCTGGCTCATAGCCTGCTGGGGCGTAATACTGCCGTTGGTCCAAATGTCCATAATCAGCTGATCACGCTGCATAGAACCCGAAACAACAACTTCCTCAACGGTGTAGTTAACCTTCTTGACCGGCATAAATACCGAGTCAATTTGGATGAAGTCAAGCGCCGTGGCATCGTCTTTGCTGCGCTCTACAGCCCGATAGCCCTGGCCTCGTTCAATTCTGAACTCCATTTCCAGCGTATGACCATCGGCAACGGTAGCTACATACTGCTCAGGATTAACCACTTCCACTTCAGATGGCAGCTCAAAATGACCAGCCGTTACTCGAGCTGGCCCCTGAACCAAGAGACGACCAATCTGAGGCTGACTCGAGTAGCTGCGCAGAACAATCTCCTTCATGTTTAGGAGAATGTCGAGCACGTCTTCTCGCACGCCGACAATAGTGGAAAATTCGTGGGTGGCACCAGCGATTCTGACAGCTGTAATCGCAATCCCCTCCAGGTTAGAGAGCAACACCCGTCGAAGGGCGTTGCCTACCGTAGTGCCCTGGCTGCGCCCCCGGGGCTCAATGACAAAGCGACCGTACTGGCTCTGGTCGCTTTCAACCACAGACTCTACGCAATCAACATGAAACTGTGCCAAAATCCTGTCTCCCTTAAACCTCGCAATACCCTGTCCACTGCTGGACCCAAATCCTCAATGCCTAAACTCGACGACGCTTAGGCGGTCGGCAACCGTTATGGGGGATAGGCGTAACATCGCGAATTAGTGTGATCTCTAACCCGGCTCCCTGGAGAGCGCGAATGGCGGTCTCACGACCGGCTCCAGGCCCACTCACCATGACTTCAATTTGACGCATGCCCTGATCCATTGCTCGCCGTGCGGCCCCATCGGCCGCCGTCTGGGCTGCAAAAGGGGTACCCTTCTTGGCCCCCTTAAATCCGCTGGATCCTGCTGAAGCCCAGGAAATTGCTTCTCCGGACTGATCGGTGATGGTCACGATGGTGTTGTTGAAGGTGGAGCGGATATGAGCGACCCCACTGGGAACGTTCTTTTTGCTCTTGCGAGGTCCGGTTTTTCGGGTTGGTTTGGCCATAGCGTTGTCACTAATTCAATTCAAGGAAACTTTAAGGGTCTAGCTGGTCAGGGAGTTAACCGTGAGCAGTCAAAGTTGGCAAAGGTCAGTAAACAGTCGGAAAAACTCGCCACAAAAGTCAGCGAGCTTTTGAACCTCAATCCCTTCAGCGGCAGCTAGGGGCTTAAGATGTAGGGCTAAGCCTACTTCCGGGGTGCTTTCTTCTTGCCAGCAACCGTTCGACGAGTGCCGCCTCGGCGGGTGCGAGAGTTGGTGCGGGTGCGCTGGCCCCGAACAGGTAACCCTGCCCGATGCCGTCGACCCCGGTAGGAGCCAATGTCCATAAGCCGCTTGATGTTCATGTTCTCAAGCCGCCGCAGGTCACCTTCTACCTGATAATCACTTTCGACCGAATCTCGCAGCTTAGCTACGTCGGCATCGGTTAGGTCTTTGACGCGTATATCAGGATTGACCCCGGTTTTAGCCAGAATCTCCTTAGATCGGGTCAGACCAATGCCGTAGATATAGGTCAGACCAATTTCGACTCGTTTATCACGTGGTAAGTCCACGCCTGCTATCCGTGCCACCTTAACTATCTCCCCCAATACTTGGTTCTAACCCAACAGTCCAGCAGCTAACAGGAACATCAGTTATGCGGCTGCCCCGACCTGGAAAGCCCGAGTCAACTACTCAGGCAAACTACCTTAACCAACTTGCTCATTCATTACTGGACACATTAACAACTCTTTTCATTGAAAATCACTGAGAAAAGCTGTTGCTGCGCCAAGTCTACCCTTGCCGTTGCTTATGCTTAGGGTTTGAACAAATCACCATGACCCGACCGCGGCGGCGGATTACACGGCACTTATCACACATCTTGCGCACAGACGCACGGACTTTCATGTCCAACTCGCACTTTACTACAGAATTGTTATGCTAGCAAACTGGTGCCAACCCGTCAATTGTAACTTTGCAAATTTTGCCCGGTGCTCTGAGGCTGACTATAACGTTACGATGATGCCGCGGCATCACAGGCAAAAAGAAACCGCCAAAAGGGCGGTTTCTTTTTTAACGGCGGGCCTGACGGGCCTTAGCGCTCTAGACGCAAGCTCAGTTATCTATAGTTAAGAGCTAGCGATCAAGAGAGTTAAGGGCGTCAAGCGACCCTTAACGGTAGAAATATTTTAGCCTTCAGTACTAGGCGCCCCGCTTGAGGGCTGCTTCCACCTGTTTGAGTTCTTGCTCGACTCGGGTCTTGAGTTTTTCGGGCAGGGGGCGGTTGGGGTAGCTGCTGTAGTGACCTGCGATCGCATTCAGTGCTGTTCGCATGGTAGTAAACGAACTGAGGTTAGCGACTGACGTATCGCGGCGATAGCGAGAGGCAAAGTCGCTGATCACAGCTTTGGCCTCGGCCTGGGCCTCAAGTTTCGCCGGATCGTCGTCGGGCAGTGCGAGCGAGTTTCTGAGGCTGTCCACTAGCATGAGCGTGTCCTGCCGGTAGTCACCAGTGAGCATGCCGCTGGTGCCTGCACTGCACCCTGTGAGGCCAATAACGGCCACCAGAACCAGGGCAAAAAGACGAGCAATTAAGGATTTCATAGGCTTCTTGGAAAAAGTTCAGGCCGAACGACAGGCCCCGATGGCTATGCATTGAGCCCTGCGCTAAAGCTGCGCCGGTGTCATTTCGGTGCTTTTATTCTATAGCGCGCTGTGGTCATAGTATTTTGCATTTTGACCAGAACGCTCTGCCTTAGGCGGGATAAATACGCAGCCTTCGGTTGGGTTCTTCGCCACAGCTGAGGGATTTGAGTCGGTAGTGTTCAGCCAACTCATGCTGCATTTTGCGAATGCGGGCCGATCGCGGCAGTAGCTCCACCGGCTGGCCCTGGGGAATCACAATTTGCTCGACCGCCAGGCGGGCTTCTTCCAAGGCTTCTAGCTCGTCGTCGCCGCCGCTGGAGCTAAATAGTTCTAGATCCACGGCGGCTGGGTTATCGTCCATGTCCAGCAATCGCTGCAGGGCCCGGGTGATCTGGGGAATGCTGTTGGATTTGACTAGATGTACCGGAATTTGCCGCCCCTGGGCCATTTGCTTGAGCTTGGCTTGGGCTTTAGCATGCGATCGCAGCGCCAGCACCGCATCGGCGTTGTCGAGATCCTTGGTTACCACCACCGGCATGTGCAGCGTCTGAATCACCCGCTCAAGCTGGTGACGGCTGAGACCGTAGGGGTAGAGGCGCATAGCATCTTCCCCGTTGGGACCAACTACGATATCGTCGCTGGTCGTTTCCAGCAGGTGGGCGAACAGGGGGTCGGTGGTTGGCTTCGGATTGAAGGCCTGTCCTAAGGGGCGAACGTTGCTGCCAAAACTCCGCTGGGCAACGGCCGCGCCAGATGTAGGCGGCACCATCTGCCCGGCCGCGCGCCAGCCCATGCCGGTGCGGGATGGCTTAGCCACCTCTCGCCCGGAGCCGGGCAGCTCGTGGGTAATCACTACCTTCTGGTCTTCATCGACGGTGCGAATCTGCAGCCCTGGCTGTCGTCCCCGCAGCAGGTTGTCGATGGTGACGGTAACGTCGTCGTGGACGGCCCAGCGCTGGCGCTCCAGCATTTCTATGGCAATGTCAAAAGTGGGCGGGGCTTTGCGTTCCAGCACGCTTTTTTGGCTGCCCCGGCGGCGGGCTTCCTCGTCGCCCAGGGTGACCGACTGAATACCGCCAATCAGATCTGAGAGGGTGGGGTTTTTAATCAGGTTTTCGAGCCGGTTACCGTGGGCGGTGCCGACCAGCTGCACCCCACGCTCGGCGATCGTGCGGGCGGCCAGTGCTTCTAGCTCGGTACCAATTTCGTCAATCACGATGACTTCGGGCATGTGGTTCTCCACCGCTTCAATCATCACCCGGTGCTGCTCTTCGGGGCGGGCTACCTGCATGCGTCGGGCCCGACCGATGGCGGGGTGGGGAATATCGCCGTCTCCAGCAATTTCGTTGGAGGTGTCGATAATCACCACTCGCTTTTGCAAATCATCGGCCAGCACTCGGGCAATTTCACGAAGGGCGGTGGTTTTGCCGACGCCAGGGCGACCCAGCATGAGAATAGATTGTCCCGTCTCAACCAAATCGCGAATCATGCCGATGGTGCCAAAGATGGCCCGACCCACGCGGCAGGTGAGGCCAATGACTTCACCAGACCGGTTGCGAATGGCGCTGATTCGGTGCAGGGTTTTTTCGATGCCAGCCCGGTTGTCGCCGCCAAAGGTGCCCACTCGCTTGATGCAGTGGTCTAGGTCAACGTGGGTGACAGGTTCTTCAGACAGATACTCTACGCTGTTATAAAACCGGGCTTCGGGTAGGCGGCCCAGATCCAAAATCACCTCAATCAAGCTTTGGCGCTGGGGATGCTGGGTTAGCCGCAGGCGAATTGCAGGCGGCAGAATACTTAGGAGCTGATCTAGGTCATCGATAGGCGGAGCTTGGGCAGGGGCAGGCTGGTGAGTGGCTGTCCCTTCAGGTTCGGTGGGTAAAAAGTCCACGGCGAGTTGATGAGTAGTAGCAGAAATGTCGTTAGTGGGGCTTTTGGCAGGGGCACTGTTGCCCCATTCGCCCTGTGTTTCGTCAATTACGCGGTCATTGTCGCTATAGCTAACCATACCGTGCTGGTAAAAAATGTCTATCTGTCTTAAGCGGGCTTGAGCTGGTTCACAAGCTGCTGGGCTAGCGCCAATCCCTGACCCAGGGCACTGTGATCGAGTCGCTGCCAAGGGGCAGCGGCTGCGTCGGATTCAGAGTCGGCCCATTGACCGCTGGAAGACTGGTTTAGAGAAGCGTTGTCTAACCAGGGCTGGAGTTCGTGGTCAATAGCATCGAGCAGCGGCAGCACCTGCGATCGCCCGTAACTACCGTAGGCAATACCTGAAATTGTGTTGCGAACTAAGACTGACCCGTGGCTGGCCATCCCACCACTCTGGGGAGATACCAAACCGTTAGGGTGGACGTTTAGGTCAGAAGCAGAAGGCGCGTTGTTTATCAAACCAAGATTGAGCAACTTACTTACAGTGTAGCCATTGGTGCCGCCAGCGGGTTGCACATGGCCCGGTAGCCCGGCGTCTAGAATCTTTTGGGCCAGACGAATAGCGGCATGGGTGGTGCCTTTGCCCAGGTCTCCGCTCATGGGGCGACCATCGGTCTGCCAAATTAACGGCATCTCTAGGGGGGCCATTAGCTCGTACAGATGCTTGAGGTAAGGCACTACCTGGTCGTGGTCGGGGCAGCTAATGGAGACTAGCTTCAGGTGAGCCTGCCAGGGCCGAAGCCGCTGCCAGAGCTGCTCAAACTGAGCCTGATGTCCCGTCTGAGTGTGAATTTCAACTGCGTCAATTTGGCTGAGCTGGTCACCGGAAAAGGCCTCGGGCCGAGCTAGGTAAGGTTGCGCTTCAATGAGATTGAGCGGGCAGATGGTAATGCAGCGACCGCAGCCGTAGCAGAGATTGGGCTGAACGCCGTCCCCCTGGACTGACTGGAACGTGATGGCGGCGGTGGGACAAACAGATTCGCAGGGGCGATCGCACTCCGGTGGGCAGTGAGCCGCATCAAAGTAAGCCTTCCTGAAGTGGGGGTCTTCACTGTCGTTGAGGCTGACCATCAGCCAGGGCAGACGGCGCTCGTTGAGGGGATAGGTTTTGCGATCGCCCAACTGCCTGGCCAGCCACACCGCATCTGTCAGCCCCTGGCGGGCAGCCGCTATTGCGGCACCATCGGCAGCTACGTCAACGCAGTCAACCCCCGCCAGCGCGTAAAGCATCACCAAGCGCCGCACCGTCGGCATATCCTGATAGCTGGCACCGCAGATTAGCTTCACCCAGATCCCCGCCTGTAGCGATTGGTCCGGAGATAGCGATCGGCTGTTGTCTAAACGGCAACTCCCGGTGGCGCTAATAGGGGCGGTTTCAGTATCCATGCAGGTTCTAGTCCTGACGGGGCACCTGGCTTTTCTAGAGCAGGCTGGCTTGGAAGCAGACGGTTACAGAGCCGGGCTAGATTAAATTGGCCAAAGGCTCCCAGCTAAAGTGGCGATCGCCACCTACTTCTACAACCACCTTGGTCCGAGGTTCAAGGGTGGGGAGATTGGTCAAATAGGTTAGCTCCTGGTGCGACAAAATGTGTCCCTCAATAAGCCAAAGCACCATGCCCTTAGCCTTAGGAGACATCGACTCTAGGCGATAGGTCAGCAGGGGAGGAATAAAATAGGTGTACCCCACTGCCGCGCCGCTGCCCAGGCTCTTTTTCCCCAAGTGGGGCGGGCGCACGCCGTGAACAGCCGTCAGGTAAGACGAAATATCTCCCAAACCACGGGCGGTTAGCTTCATCGTTTCGTAGCCTGTCGCTTTGAGGCGGCGTTCGTAGCGGCCCTCAAAACCACCTTCTAGGGGCATGCGTACGGCGATCGCGCCGTTGCTTTCCAAAGCCTTGATGAAGGGTTTACCCGTTGTCAGCAGCGCCATAAGTTGCCCTCGGCCAAACAATACAGCTGTTATTGTACTGTGTTCAAGGCGAGAGTAATATCTACTGGGAAATCCGTGGAGCTGATCGGTTTGCTATCCACATGATTCTTAGGCAGACGTTTAACTTAGGCAAATATTTACGTCCTGAGGACTCGAGAGCAGGAGGGCTAGGGGAATGGGAGTAGTAGCTTGATGTTTGCCCGCCCGCAGCAGTGCACCTGCTCTGCCCCTAGTTTTGGATTTAGAAACTTTTTGGCCAAAGGTATAGACATCTGCAGGTTAGGGGTATAACATAGTAAATCGCCGACAAAAAGGATACTGAGTGGCTCAACGAGTTGCCCAAGTCCTGGCATTTAGCTGTTCTGATGCCGCACCAGCATTGAGGTCTGCGGTTTTGGCCCAAGGGTCTGCTTAACGTCAGAGCAAGCTAGTTTTCTTTTGAATCGTGGCCGATAGCTATCGGTACTACTCACCCCGGTGAGTTTCTCCAGTGTGGGGTGTTCAAAAGTCGATGTCGTTGTAGATGCGCAAAGCTCTCAGCTTAGAGAGTCCTGCGCATTTCGTAGTGTGTTATAGGGAGACAGGGCTGTGGCAGTCGGTATTCTCGGCAAAAAACTGGGCATGACCCAGGTATTCGATGAGGCAGGTAACGCCATCCCCGTGACGGTGGTGCAGGCTGGTCCTTGCGTTGTTACTCAGATCAAAACCTCAGATACCGATGGCTATGCAGCCATTCAGCTAGGTTTTGATGAGGTGACCGAGAAAAAACTAAACAAGCCCGAGCTGGGCCACCTCGCTAAATCCAGTAGCGCTCCTCTGCGTCACCTGAAGGAATATCGGGTAGAGGCTGCCGATAGCTTTGAGCTAGGGCAGGCGGTTACAGCCGAAACCTTCACTGTCGGACAGCTGGTGGATGTGACCGGAAAGAGTATGGGTCGTGGCTTTGCTGGCTATCAAAAGCGACACAACTTCCGCCGTGGTCCAATGGCTCACGGTTCCAAGAACCACCGCTTGCCTGGCTCTACCGGTGCGGGTACTACCCCTGGTCGGGTCTATCCCGGTAAGCGGATGGCTGGTCAAATGGGCAATGTCAAGGTGACCATTCGCAAGCTGGAAGTGGTGCGGGTAGACGGCGATCGCAACCTACTGTTAATCAAAGGCGCTATTCCTGGTAAGCCTGGTGGGTTGCTGAGTATTGCTCCGGCTCAATGGGTTAAAGCCTAGGGGGTTAACGCTTAAGTCTCACAGACAGCGAGCGGTTCAGGCCTTTGGGTCTTCAAAGCTTTTTAAGGGATAGGTTCAGACCATGGTTGAGTGCGTTGTAAAAAACTGGGAGGGCGAAGAGGCGGGTACGGCATCCCTAGACCTTCAGGTTGCCAAAGAAGAGTCTGCCTCTCATATCGTCCACCGCGCCTTGGTGCGGCAAATGAATAATTCCCGGCAGGGTACAGTTTCTACTAAAACCCGCGCTGAGGTGAGGGGTGGAGGTCGTAAGCCCTGGCGGCAAAAAGGAACCGGGCGGGCTCGGGCGGGTTCCAATCGTTCCCCTCTATGGCGAGGCGGCGGTGTAATTTTTGGCCCCAAGCCTCGCGATTACAGCGTCAAGATGAACCGCAAAGAGCGGCGGCTAGCGTTGCGTACCGCTCTCCAGGGTCGGATCGATGACATCGTCGTCGTTGAGGGCTTTGAGGACAAGTTTTCTCGCCCCAAGACTCGTGATCTGCTTGATGCGATCGCCCGCTGGGGTCTTGATCCCAACGCTAAAATTCTGCTGGTGATTGCCGAACGGCAGGAGTTAGTTTATCTGTCGGCCCGCAATATTGAGAACGTCAAGCTAATCACCGCTGTCAATCTCAATGTGCACGATTTGCTCAACGCCGACCATATCGTGCTTACGTCCCCAGCCCTTGAGGCTATCCAGGAGGTTTACAGTGATTAATGCCGAAAATACCCCATCTCTAGCTGATTTAATCCGTCGGCCCCTGGTCACTGAAAAGGCCACTCTCCTGCTGGAGAACAACCAGTACGTCTTCGAAGTTGACCCCCGCGCCAACAAGCTGCAAATCAGAGCGGCGATCGAAGAGTTATTCGATGTCAAGGTGGTTGCGGTCAACACCTACAACCCCCCTAAGAAAAAGCGTCGAATGGGCCGCTTTGTGGGCCATCGCCCCCACTATAAGCGCTCTGTGGTCACCCTAGCCGCCGGAGATTCCATTCCTCTCTTCCCTGATCTGTAACCCTTTCAGGTTTAGATTTCTCAGCCGTTTTTGACGTGTAGCCAGCAAGTATTTCCATGGGCATCCGATCTTACAGACCATATACCCCAGGCACGCGCGAGCGAACCGTCTCCGAGTTCGCCGAGATTACCCGCAGTGAGCCAGAAAAATCTCTGACCCGCTCCAAGCATCGTCCTAAGGGGCGCAACAATCGGGGCGTAATCACCTGTCGTCACCGGGGCGGCGGTCATAAGCGGCTTTATCGGGTCGTTGACTTTCGTCGCGACAAGCTGGGAGTAGCGGCCAGGGTTGCCTCCATTGAGTATGACCCCAACCGAAACGCGCGCATTTCGCTACTGCATTATGAAGATGGTGAGAAGCGCTACATTCTCTGCCCGGCTGGGCTAACCGTAGGCAGCACCGTCATCTCCGGACCAGAGTCCCCCCTAGAGGTAGGTAATGCTCTGCCTCTGTACAAGATTCCCCTGGGTACAACGGTACACAACGTTGAGATGCAGGCCGGCAAGGGTGGTCAGATGGTGCGTTCCGCCGGGGCGGGAGCACAGGTCGTAGCCAAGGAAGGCGATTACGTTACCCTCAAACTGCCCTCCACGGAGGTACGGATGGTGCGGCGGGAATGCTACGCCACTATTGGTCAGGTGGGCAACGCTGATGTTCGTAACGTCAGCCTGGGCAAGGCGGGCCGCAAGCGTTGGATGGGTCGTCGCCCTGAGGTTAGGGGTAGCGTTATGAACCCGGTTGACCACCCCCACGGCGGTGGTGAAGGGCGAGCCCCCATTGGCCGCTCTGGTCCGGTGACCCCCTGGGGCAAGCCGGCTCTCGGTTACAAAACCCGCAAGAAAAACAAAGACAGCGATAAGTACGTGGTGCGTCGTCGTCGTCGCGTTTCTAAGCGGGGTCGTGGCGGTCGTAACGCCTAGGCGTCGCTGCCCAAAAATCTGTCTCGGTTGGCTGTTTTTTAAAGTGTTATTGGGGCTGAAGCATCATGTCTCGCTCATTGAAAAAAGGTCCTTTTGTGGCCGATCACCTGCTTTCAAAAATCGAAGTCCTTAATACTAAGGGCGATAAGCAGGTGATTAAAACCTGGTCGCGGGCATCGACGATTTTGCCCCAAATGATTGGTCACACAATCGCGGTGCACAATGGCCGTCAACATGTGCCGGTCTATGTTACCGAGCAGATGGTGGGTCACAAACTGGGCGAATTTGCCCCCACGCGAACCTTTCGCGGCCACGCTAAGACCGATAAAAAAGCTCGTCGTTAGGTATTAGGTAGAGGAACTAGAGAAATGGCTGTAGATACCTCAGAGCAGGTTAAAGCGGTGGCCCGCTACGTGCGCATGTCACCCCGCAAGGTGCGCAGAGTGCTCGATCAAATTCGCGGCAAGAGCTATCGAGATGCGCTCATCATCCTGGAGTTCATGCCCTACAAAGCTTGTGAACCCATCATTAAAGTGCTGCGTTCGGCGGTTGCCAACGCTGAACATAACAACGGGCTAGACCCCGCTGGTTTGGTCGTCAGCGAAGCGTTTGCCGATGCTGGCCCGGCCCTAAAGCGGTTTCGCCCTCGGGCGCAGGGACGAGCCTATCAAATTCGCAAGCCGACTTGTCATATCACTATTGCCGTGGCTCCGGCTGCTGAGTAGCAAAGCTTTGCTATCCCAATGCCGCCATTCAAACACCAGTCATTAAAGCACCAATTTCCAGAGGGTTAGTTCGTGGGACACAAGATTCATCCAACCGGGTTTCGCCTTGGCATAGTTCAAGAGCACCGCTCTCGCTGGTTTGCCGAGGGCACTCGCTATCCTGATTTGCTCCAGGAAGACTACCGCATTCGCGAGTATGTTCAAAAGACGTTGAGCAATGCTGGCATTGCCGACATTCGCATCGAGCGCAAGGCCGACCAGATTGATCTTGAAGTGCGCACGGCTCGACCTGGTGTTGTTGTAGGTCGTGGTGGTGCTGGTATTGAAGCCCTGCGTGTGGGTGTACAAAAG
>JBARVK010000145.1:0-7095 GCA_049646225.1 Nodosilinea sp. | reverse complement strand
GATGTATGCCGCTTTTGTGCTGGTAATTCTAACGCTGATCGTCAACATTTTGGCTGACTGGATTGTGCGCAAGCTCCAGGCCAAGTACTAGATTTCGCAGTATTCCGCACCAAAACGAGGCAATTATGGCGACCATTTCTGGTGCCCCTGTAGACGACTTTGACGCCCAAAGCCTAAAGGCCAAGAAGTCTAGCTCTCGCAACCTATTCAACATGATCATGACCGGGCTGGCGGCCCTGTGTGTTCTACTGGCGCTAATTCCCCTGGTGCTGGTGCTGTTCTACGTGTTTGTGAACGGGGCCAGTCGGCTGAACCTCGATCTGTTTACGCAGCTGCCGCCGCCGCCGGGGTCGCCAGGGGGAGGTATTTCCAATGCCATCACCGGAACGCTAATTGTGGTGGCGATCGCAACGGCGATCTCAGTGCCCGTTGGTGTACTGTGCGCCATCTGGCTATCTGAATTTGGCAGCAATGACACCTCCATCGACGAGTATGTGCGGTTTGGCGTTAACATGCTAGCCGGGGTACCCTCGATTATTGCCGGGGTGTTTATTTACGGCATTATGGTACGTCCGGGTCGTCCAGGCTATTCGGCCCTGGCGGGTGGGGTGGCGCTGGCGGTGCTCATGTTGCCCACCATTGTTCGTACCGCAGACGAGGCGCTTAAGATCGTGCCCCAGGAGATTCGCTGGGCCGCCCTAGGCGTTGGAGCTTCTAAGTATCAAACGGTGCTAAAGGTGGTGCTGCCCGCCGCTATTCCCTCGATTTTGACTGGGGTGACGCTCGCGATCGCCCGTGCCGCTGGCGAAACGGCACCGCTCATTTTCACCGCTCTGTTTTCGCCCTTTCGGTTCAACGGCACTGACGAGCCCATTGCCACTCTGGCGGTACTGGTCTACAACTTTGCTATTCTGCCCTTTAAGGCCCAGCAAGAGTTGGCCTGGGCCGCTTCGCTAATTCTGGTGCTGCTGGTGCTGCTGACCAGCATTATTGCCCGAATGGCCACCCGTCAACAAACCTATTAGCTGAGCCGTGTTTTGGGGAGAGCCTGACCAATGATTGACACAATGCCAAAGAGTGGGACTGTGACCGACGTGGTGCTGCGAGCTAAGGACTGCGACATCTACTATGGGTCTTCTAAGGCCGTGCGGGATGTGTCTATCGACATTCCCAAACATAAAATTACGGCCTTTATTGGTCCCTCGGGCTGTGGCAAAAGCACGGTGCTGCGATGTTTTAACCGCCTCAACGACCTGATCGAGAGCTTTCGCCTGAAGGGCAAAATGACCTACCACGGTCAAGACCTCTACGCCCCCGACGTCGACCCGGTCGAGGTGCGTCGCCGCATTGGCATGGTGTTTCAAAAGCCCAACCCGTTTCCCAAGACTATTTACGATAACGTCGCCTACGGGCCTCGTGTCAACGGCTTCAAAGGCGATCTAGACGAGCTAGTTGAAACCTCCCTGCGCCGAGCGGTACTGTGGGACGAAGTCAAAGACAAGCTGCAAGCCAGCGGGTTTTCGCTTTCTGGAGGACAGCAGCAGCGGCTGTGCATTGCCCGCGCGATCGCCGTTGAACCCGAGGTGGTGCTAATGGATGAACCCTGCGCCGCCCTTGACCCCATCTCGACCCTCAAAATCGAAGACTTGATGAAAGAGCTGGTGCAAAACTACACCATCATCATCGTCACCCACAACATGCAGCAGGCGACCCGGGTGGCCGACTACACCGCCTTCTACAACGCCCAGGTGGTGGAAGGGGCCGGTGGCAAGGTAGGCTACCTGGCGGAGTACGACACAACCGAAAGAATCTTTAACGACCCGGCCCAGGAGTCAACCCGCGACTACGTTACGGGGCGTTTTGGTTAAGCCCTAGATGGCTAGCTATTTCCTATGCCCGTTGGCAAACCCTAGCCTGCGCTTGATGGGGCAATCAATCAACCGATGCTGGGTGGTCAGGCCAGCTGGCCCAGAGGGTCGTACTCACAATCAGGCCGCCTCCCAATAAGGTACGGAGGGCAGGCACTTCACCCAGCAGCAGCACCGCCAAAACAATGCCGTAGACAGGCTCTAGGGCACTGATTACGCTGGCGGTTTGGGTTCGCAGCACCGCCAAACTCTCAATAAATAGTGTGTGAGCCACGGCGGTACACAGCACCCCCAGTACCAGCAGCAGTCTCACCTCCCTGGCGCTGAGCGCCAGACCGGCCAAAGGCGTGACCGCCAGCAGACTAAGGCAGGCCAATAGATTCTGGTAAAAGGCGATCGCGATCGCCGAGTACCGCTGCCGGTAGCCTTTGTTGAGCAGCTGCAGCAGCGCAAACGATAGCCCCGACAGCAAACCCCACAGCGCGCCCAAGGCCGTAGCCGACCCTAACCGATAGTCGGGTATGACTAGCGCCACACCGACAACGACCAGGGCCGCGATCGCTCCATCTTGCCAGCGCCAGGAGGTCTTAAACAACAGCGGCTCAAGCACCGTAACAAACACCGGAAAGCTAGAAAACGTCAGCAGCCCGATCGCCACCGTCGCCAGCTGAATGCTGTAGAAAAAGCTGACCCAGTGAAAGGCCAGCACCAGGCCCAACAGCACCAGGCCCAGGCCATCTTGGGGCGATTGCAACCCCACCCGTCGCCGCCCTAGCACCAGCACCAACCCTAGGGCCAGGGCCGCAAATCCGGTACGCCCCAGCACTATCACCGAGGCCGGCAGAGCTAAGAACTTGCCAAATAGCCCTGACAACCCAAATAAAAAAACGGATAGATGCACCTGAAACAGGGCGGCACCAGAGCGAGTCATGGGCAGCAGAGCCTGCAAAACTTTGACCATTCTAGCCAGCTGCTCGACCGCTTCCTAGGGCTACCTGAGGGCGTAGCGCTAGCCCAGCGAATGGGTCATTATGACCCGGCCAGCCTTAGATCTCTCATATATTTTGCCGATATGGTTTAGACATATAGCTACAGCCACTGAGGTTAGGACAAGGGCAAAGCCATCATTCCCGCCTGCGCGGGAACCCACCTGAGGGGAACGTCCTAATCGGGATGGCTACGGCTATACCTTGAGGCTATATAAAATAATGCACGTTTAGGCGAGGAAAGCATAAAAGATAGCCCTTCCTCAGCCGTGGTATAGATAGCTGGGGGTACAGGTGCCCTGCTAGCAGCAGGCTTAAACCTGTTTGAAGCGCCGGCCTAGACGCTAACTTCTTTAAGAAGGTCATAAAAACCGTGGCAAATGCTATTTTATGGTCGATAATCTCAGGGGTGCGAGGGCGTGTTGCCCTCGATAACTGCTTTTTCGTTGACTAACCCCATCGTTTACTTGTGTGAGGAGAGCCACCCGTGATTGGATTTTTAATTAGCGTCGTTATTCTGGCCATCAGCCTGCTGATCATTTCTAAAATCCCCCCTATTGGCGTCGAGATCGACAGCCCGATCAAAGCCCTGATAGGCGGCGCAATTATCGGTGTCTTCAACGGTATATGGGGGTTTTTCCCATCTGTCTTTCGCGGGTTCTTTGCCCTTGTTAGTCTGGGTCTAATTCCGCTGGTTGGGGCCATTATTGTATTTGGTCTAGCCGCCTGGCTGGTCGAAGGGTTCCGCCTTCGTTACGGCATTTGGAGCGCAATCCTCGGCGCGATCACGCTGGCGATTGTTAGCTCCATTCTCAACTTTATTCTGCAAGCGATTGGGTTGGCCTAGCCAATCTCAGCTATAAAGCCCTGGGTCAGTTGATTTGGCCCAGGGCTTTTTGTCGAGTTATGCAGCTGCCGTTCTTAGCTTGGTAGCGTTTGCTGGCCACGGCCCCGCCGTGTCGCCCAGAAGGCAAACCCACCGCCCGTCACAAACATCAGCAAGCTGTAAATCGCCGCCGGAATCGCCAGTTCAGGCTGGTTGAGCAGCGTGGGGGCACTGGCGATCGCGATCGCCAACGTGCCGTTTTGAATGCCAACCTCAACGGTAATCGCTGTAGTGCTGGGGCGATCGAGCTTTGCTAATATCGCGATCAAAGCACCCAGGGCCATTGCCCCCAGATTTAACGCCAGGGTGACCAGGCCCACCTGGGCAAAAAAGCCCACCACGCTGGCGCGCTGCTGCACTAGCAGACCGGCAATAATCAACCCTAGCAGCGCCAGGGAGAGCCATTTCACGCCGCGCTCTACCCGAGCTGCAAACTGGGGCCGGTAGTAGTGTAAGGCCATGCCTAGGGCGACTGGAATCAGCGTAATGACGGCAATCTGCACCACCGTAGCCAGAAACGGCAGCCGCAGGGTGACGGCCTCTCCCATGAATGCTCCCATGGCCCAATTCACCACCAGGGGAATCGTCACCACTGTAACCAGGCTGCTAATCGCCGTCAGCGTGATCGACAGGGCCACATTGCCCCGAGCCAGATAGGTGACTAAATTCGACGTGGGGCCTCCCGGACAGGCCGCCAAAATCATCACTCCTACCGCCAGGTCAGGGCTCAACGGCAATATTGACGCCAGCCCAAAGCCCAGTATCGGCAGCATGACCAACTGCGCCAGCAGCCCCACAACCACGGCCTTTGGATACACCAGCACCCGCTTAAAATCGTCAAGTCTTAGTCCTAAACCCATGCCCAGCATGACCGCAAACAAGGCCAGGGGCAAAAACACCGCCGTTAAAAAGCTCGATTCCATAGTTTCTCCGCTTTTTGCTGCGAGTAGTGTAGTACCAATCTTTTAGGTTAGATAGGTAAACACGCTGACCATAAATCCCAGAGCGGCAAATACCAAACCCGCGCCCAGCAGGTTAGTTTGTAGCGCGGTCAATTGATAGGCCGGGCGTAGCCAAAAACTGAGTAGCCGACTGATCCGAGGCATAACCAGCCAGGTCAAAATCGATGAGGTAATCAGATTATTAATGACCAGAGCAGTCGCCATCGGCCACGACTGCATAAGGCCTAAAGCGCTGAATGCCATGGTCTGAATCATGATGGTCGGGTAGAGGCCTAGCACCACGGCCAGCACCTGCTTCCAGGGCGGTGGCCCCAAATTGTGGTTCTCGGCCCCGCCCGTGTGGGCCGAGAACCACCCCTCTAACCCCGTTGTAAACGACTTGTAGCGGTAGGCAAAAAAGATATCGTGACCTTCCTCTAAAAGGCTGGCGCGATCGCTCGACTTGAGCCAGTGGTTAAGGTCTTCGGGGGTGTTGAAATGAACGATGGAGTACCACTTCACCACCCCATCGTCACAGACCAGGGGAGGGCACAAATCGTTGCGCGTGTAGCCTTCAAACTGATGGGCCGCTTTCACCAACCGCTCGTACCACTGACGAAACGCCAGTTCCGCCTTGTTACCGTCAGGCACTATATATTCCACGACAAAGGTGGAGTAGAAATAATCATCTGGGGAATCTGGGGACTCCTGATCAGGTTCAGAGGAAGAGGCCATGGCGCTCTAGTAGTGAAAGAAGAAGGCCCGCTGGCGCGGCCTCTATGGCAGCGGTAGCGCTTCGCTCAGGCGATCGCACCAGCGGACTGATAGTCCGGCTCTGCCTTAGTCATAGATAAAGTAGCGGGACAGGGGGCTAAGCCAGCCCACACCCCTAAAGTACTATCCCAGACCAGGGACCTCAATAGCTGATGTCGCCTGACCATGACCCGCTCTCCTCGGTTGCCAGGTCTACCCTTAATCCTTAAGATTCTTGGGTGAACTGGTTTTAGGTTCTTTAGAGTACGTAACATTTAGTTGAAGATACATTGCATACCCTTGGCACAAGAAACCTTAGACGAGCAAAGCAATGACCTCAGCGGCTTGCTAAAAAAGGCCGCCCTAATTGCGGTCATGCTAGTGAGCACCGTTGTGCTGAGCGTTGTAGCGGTGCGCTACTTTCAGGCGTCTGACCCCTACGTGCACCAGGTGCTGTCCATGGAAGGCGATAGCACCCGAGGCGAAGCTATTTTCAAAATGAACTGTGCCGTATGCCACGGCATCAAAGCGACCGGGGAAGTGGGGCCCAAACTATTGGGGGTGTCTGACCACAAGACCAAAGTGGGCCTAATCAAGCAGGTGATCAGTGGTCAAACTCCGCCTATGCCTCAGTTTCAGCCTGAACCCCAGGATATGGCTGACCTACTTATTTATCTAGAGCGGCTGTAGCGATCGCGCCCCAGTCCCATCTTCGTCAGGGCATATCGGCTTATAGCTGCGCTTAGATTAAGCCACGGTTACAAACTTTATGAGAATGGCGAGGGGTTTTGGCTAGAGCAGCGATCGCTCCTCAGAATCCACTCTTCACCTATAGCTCCGGCCTTCACGCTTAAAAAGCCTCTGATACAAAGCTTTCAGGTATCTCTCGCCGCCCGTCTACACCCCATTCAGCGGTCCTAAGCATTAACCCTTGACGGAATTTTTGTTTACAAAACTCCATGTTCGTAGTAACCTGTACTCACACGGGTCAGAAATCTACTCGATTTACCCCGTTTACCTTGAATTGATAAATACCAAGGACTAATACATTATGACTACGACTCTACAGCGGCGCGAAAGCGCCTCCCTGTGGGAGCAGTTTTGCCAATGGGTCACCAGCACCGAGAACCGCCTATATGTGGGCTGGTTCGGCGTGTTGATGATTCCCACCCTGCTCGCTGCAACCGCCTGCTTCGTGGTGGCCTTCATCGCCGCCCCCCCCGTCGACATCGACGGCATCCGTGAGCCCGTGGCTGGCTCGCTGATGTACGGCAACAACATCATCTCTGGTGCGGTTGTGCCCTCCTCTAACGCCATCGGCCTGCACTTCTACCCGATCTGGGAAGCCGCTTCTCTTGATGAGTGGCTGTACAACGGTGGCCCTTACCAGTTGGTGATTTTCCACTTCCTCATTGGCGTCTTCTGCTACATGGGTCGCGAGTGGGAACTGAGCTACCGCCTCGGCATGCGCCCCTGGATCTGCGTGGCTTACTCTGCTCCTGTGGCCGCTGCCTCCGCTGTGTTCCTGATCTACCCCCTGGGCCAAGGTTCGTTCTCCGACGGCATGCCTTTGGGTATCTCGGGTACCTTCAACTTCATGCTGGTGTTCCAGGCTGAGCACAACATTCTGATGCACCCCTTCCACATGCTGGGTGTAGCTG